>JBAQPI010000269.1:0-2192 GCA_049305635.1 Rhodoglobus sp.
CTTCGCGCCGGTGGCCTCCCGGAGGCCGTCGATCTTGGCATCGAGGCGGGCACTCAGAGGCTATGCGCCACGAGCAAACGGGGCCCGGTCACCGGGTTTGCGGTGCCGACGCGGACGACGCCCCGCCTGTGGAGGAGTCGAACCTGTCACCGGCGCCCGGTAACATCCCATCGAGTGACGACACCTCTCCCCGGCCCCACGGTGGGCACCTTCGCGGCCGAGCATCTGTCACCGGCGTACCCCGAGCGCGCCGCCCGCGGCACCGCCGACAAGCTGCGCGCCTGGCAGGCGGAGGCACTCGACCGCTACTTCGAGCGGGAGCCCCGCGACTTCCTCGCCGCCGCGACCCCGGGCGCCGGCAAGACGACCTTCGCCCTCAGACTGGCCGTGGAGCTGATAGCCCGCCGCGTGGTGGACCGGGTGACCGTGGTGGCACCCACGGACCACCTCAAGCGCCAGTGGGCCGACGCGGCCCACAGGGTGGGTCTGAGGCTCGATCCCGGCTACGCCAACGGCTCGGCGTGGGGCGGACGGCGATTCCACGGGATGGCGGTCACCTACGCGCAGGTCGCGGTCAAGGCATCCCTGCACCGGCAGATCACCGAGTCGGCCCGCACGCTGGTGATCCTCGACGAGGTGCACCACGGCGGAGACGCGCTCAGCTGGGGGGATGCCATCCGCGAGGCCTTCGAGCCCGCCGCCCGGCGCCTGTCGCTGACCGGCACGCCGTTCCGCAGCGACACCGCACCGATCCCCTTCGTGACCTACGCTCCGACCGAGCAGGGCATTCGCACCTCCCTCACCGACTACTCCTACGGCTACGGACGCGCCCTCGCCGACGGCGTCGTGCGGCCGGTGATCTTCATGGCCTACGCCGGCAAGATGCGCTGGCGAACGCGCATGGGCGACGAGATGGAGGCCAGGCTCGGCGAGCCGGACACGCAGGACGTCACCGCGCAGGCCTGGCGCACCGCCCTGGATCCCACGGGGGAGTGGATGCCGTCGGTGCTGCGCGCCGCCGACCTGCGCCTGACCGAGGTGCGGCACGCGATCCCGGACGCGGGCGGACTCGTGATCGCGACCGACCAGGAGTCCGCACGGGCCTACGCGAAGCTGCTGCACGAGATCACGGGCGAGGCGCCCACGGTCGTGCTCTCCGACGAGAAGGAGTCCTCCTCGCGCATCGAGACCTTCGCCGAGAGCGAGCGGCGCTGGATGGTGGCGGTGCGCATGGTCTCGGAGGGCGTCGACGTGCCGCGCCTCGCGGTCGGGGTATACGCGACATCCGCTGCGACGCCGCTGTACTTCGCCCAGGCCGTCGGGCGTTTCGTGCGGGCCAGGCGCCGGGGCGAGACCGCTTCGATCTTTTTGCCGAGCGTGCCCTCGCTCATGTCGCTCGCGACGCAGCTCGAACTCGAACGGGACCACGCACTCGACCGGGAGAAGGCGGGGGATGGGCTGCTCGACGACGCGCTGCTCGCCACCGAACAGCGCGAGCAGGTGACGAGCGACGTGCTCACCGACCAGTTCACCTGGGAGGCGATCGAGTCCGACGCGAACTTCGACCGCGTGCTCTACGACGGCGACGAGTTCGGCTTCGCCGCCCCGACCGGCAGCGACGAGGAGCTCGACTTCATCGGCCTGCCCGGCATTCTCGAACCCGAGCAGGTACGGGACCTGCTGCGGCAGCGCCAGGCGAGGCAGTCGCGCCGTGCGACCGCGCGCCCGGCCGAGGAACGGCCCCAGCCGCTCTATCGCGACCTCAAGGAGCAGCGGAGGCTCTTGAACTCCCTCGTCGGGATGCGCGCGAAGCTCTCCGGGGAGCCGCACGGCCTCATCCACGCCGAGTTGCGTCGCGTGTGCGGCGGACCGGCGGTCGCGCAGGCCACCGTCACGCAGCTGCAGGCGCGCATCGACTACCTGCGCAAGGGCCTGCGCAGCTGAGTCGGCCCCCGCCGGTTCCGGCGGCAGTCCGTTTTCGTGATGTCAGTTCGCACTGACGTCAGTGCGAACTGACATCGCGAAAACGCAGCATCGCCGGCGGCGACCCGCGGCGGGCAATGGGAAACGCCCCGGCTGTCATAGCCGGGGCGTTTCCTTACTGAGCTCTCAAGTTCAGATGGGGCGGATGTTCTCCGCCTGGGGACCCTTGGGCCCCTGTGTGATGTCGAACTCGACCTTCTGGTTCTCGT
>JBAQPI010000270.1:0-3214 GCA_049305635.1 Rhodoglobus sp.
GATGACGCCGGCGAGCGCGAGCGCCGGAACCGCGCGGGCTACGGGGACGAGCCAGGCGGCGGGGGTCGCGGCAGAGTGGGGCACGGTCTCCAGTGTAGGTTCCCGTTCGAGATGGCGGAGAAGCCCCGCGATTCCACGGTAGTCGGCAGCGGTTTCGAGTTCAGGATTCCACGCGAAATGGCTGACCCCTGCATGCCAACGACGATGGAGCTGCAATCCCGCTTTGACGCGATGTCGAATGTATCGTTCCCGGACCCGAGTAGCGAGGGCATGCCGACGAGGGTGGCGAATGCCACGAAACGGGAATGTTGCCCGACTCGGCCGTCTCGCTGGCACCGCCGTGGGCTCGTTAGCCCCGCGCCACAGCCGCACCGGGGTGCCCGGTGCGGGGGACCGCTGCCAACTCTCCGAAATACTCCTCGGCTTGCCCTGGCCGAGGCCGTACCATGAGTGCGCGCGCCCGTGACGTGATGTCCTCCGGTGCGTCAACGCAACTCATCTCTGCGGTGAGGTAGACCTTGCGACCTTCCACGCGATCGATTCGCGCGACGACGAGGATCTCTGAGTCCAGGGGCACCGGCGCGAGAAAGTCGACCTCCAGCCGGGCCGTCAGGATGCGGTGCTCGATGCTCGCGAGGGCGCCGAGCACTTCGTCGAAGACGGCACACACCCATCCGCCGTGGAGCTTGCCGGGCGGTCCTTCGAATCGTGCCCCGAGCCTCCCGCGTGCATGCAGCGCACCCTCGGAATCGAGTGTCGACGTGAGGGGTACGGAGGCCGGGTGCGCGAGTCCGGATACTGAGCTCAGGAGCGGATGGATGCGCGTGTGATCCTCGATCTCGGACGGCTCGAGCATGGAGCGAGGTTCGGGAATACGGAGGCGTTCGGTGAGTTCGATGATCGATCGGGTCACATCGGCAATGTCCTCCGGATCGGCCCGCGACGTCACCACCGCTTCGTTGAACGCGCGTGCTGCTTCGCCCAGCCGGGATGCTACGGCGCGGGCTCGTTCTCGGCTGCCGGCCGGGTCGGTAACGGGCTCGTCTTCGAAGGGGTTCATGCGAGGGCCGAGCGGAGCGTCGGTGACGAGTGTGTGGAATGCATGGTCTGTTTCCTTGATCGCATCATCATCCTTGTCCGCGCGCTTGTCCGCGGCTATCCGCGGTTCGCGCGGCGTTTCCACATGGATCTGGGGATGACCGGTTCATCGAGCCGCCGTTGCTCGACCAGGATGGCCTCGAAGGCGTCGACGTGAGCGCGCATGCGGCGGGAGGCGAGATCCGCATCGCCGAGGAACACGGCTTCTGCGATCGATGCGTGCGCTCTGGTCACTTCATCGACGTTGGTCGGGCTGAGGTTCTCCCCGGACATCTGCCATTCCAGCGAGTCGTGCAGGGCTGTCATCAGGATGTCGAAGAGTCCGTTGTTACTGGCTCGGCCCAGTGCGACGTGGAACTCGATCGACATCTGCCAGTCCTCGTTCGGCGCGTCTCCTGCTTCGGCGATCGATTTGAGCCAGACCCGCTGTTCAGGGGTGGCGTCGCGGGCCGCCGCCGCGGCGACGGCGGGTTCGACGAGCTTGCGGTAGGCGAAGAGATCCCGCAGTGGTGTCTCATTGCTGGAGAGGATCAAGGCGAGGGCGCGGGACACCTGAGCGACTTCTGGACGGCGGACGCGGATACCGCCCTTCGGTCCCCGACGCGTCACGATCAGGCCATCATTTTCCAGGAGGCGCAGAGCCTCGCGCACGGTGCCGCGGCTGAATCCCCAGTCCCGCATGATCTCGGTCTCCGATGGAACCGGGGCGTCCGGCGGGAGCGCTTCCCCGAGAATCCAGCTTCGAAGATCGTCCGCGAGCACGTCTGACGCTTTCGCGATTCGCGACGATCTGGGCGGCGTTTCCGTCATCATTCCCTCTCCGATCCAGTGCACCGCGCTGAAGATCAGGACTGCACGGACAAACCAGGACAATTATCCTCTTTATGGTCGGAATGCCTCCGCTCGGTCGCGGCGTGGCCTCACGCGCGTTTCCTGCGCATCGACCACATCTGGCTTGGCCGTTCGAGTTGCAGCGCGACGTCGAGGGGAAGCGGGCCTTGCTGCGTCTGTAGGCGGAAGGAGCGGACCAGCGCACGGGCGAGGTCGCGGTCGGCGGCGACGCGGCCGGCGAGCTCCATTGCTCGGGGGCGGACGTCGGGATCGGGCACCGCCTCCCACGCGAGACCGAGCTGCACGGCCCTTTGCGCGTCGATGTCCTCACCGAAAAGAGCGGCCGCCGCCGTAGCTTCGCGTCCTGCCGCTCGAGCGAGGAGGGAGAAGTGCCCGCCGCCGGGATGCAGCCCGATCTGGCTGAACGCGGAACGAAGCCGGGCTTCGGTGCCGAGAATGCGCAGATCGGTGGAGAGTGCGAGGTTGAGGCCGGCTCCCACCGCGGTTCCCTGTATGGCGCTGATCGTGGGCACGCCGATGGTTCCTGCTCGCACGAACGCCGCGTAGATGTCGCTGAGAGCGGAGTAGACGAGCTCTTGGGCCGGGTCCTCCTCGGCATCCAGCAGAGTCTGCCGGTGCGCGCCGGCACAGAAGGTCGGGCCGTTGCCTTGGATGACGACCGCGCCTACCCGTTCGTCTTCATCCAGCGCATCCAGCGCCTGGGTGAGGCGGCGGGCCATCTGCGGGGTGAGCGCGTTTCGTCTCTCCGGAGCGTTCAACGTGATGACCCCGACTGCCCCGGCCACATCGACCAGGATCTCGTCCGTCTCTGCGGGGAGTGTGTTCATGATGCCGCGAACTCCTTCGCGTTGCTCGGGCTGAACAGTTCATCCGCGATACGGGCCCGATGCCACCGTGCGGATCCGTAGCTCTGCTCGAGTGCCTTGCCGCGCTTGAGCCAATAGTGCAGGTCGTTCTCCCAGGTGAAGCCGATCCCGCCATGAGACTGGAGCGCGTGTTCGTTGGTGAGGGCCGCGGCTTCGGAGGCCCGTGCTTTCGCGTCGCTGGCAGTGAGGGTGGCGTCGGGGTCGGCGACGTCCGTGAGGTGGGCCGCGGCCCAGATCGCCGGGCGGAGGGTGCGCAGCAGCAGATGTGCATCGGCGAGCCGATGCTTGATCGCCTGGAACGACCCCACCGGGCGACCGAACTGCTGCCGGGTTCCCACGTACTGCACGGTGCGGTCCAGGAGCGCATCCGAGATGCCGAGCAGGACAGCGGCGCTGAG
>JBAQPI010000271.1:0-7080 GCA_049305635.1 Rhodoglobus sp.
GCCCACGCCGGGCTCCCGCATCGCCTCATCGCCGAGCAGCACACCGCGGCCTGGATCTGGGGTGCCGCGCCGCCGCCGTCGCGTCACGAGTTCTGCGTCGCCATCGCGGCGCGGGCGCGAGTCTCCGGGGATGGCGCGCATGCGGTTCGCGAGGTCGTGATCGAGCCGGCCGAGATCGTGCTGTTCGACGGGCTGCAGGTGACGACGCCGCTGCGCACCGTCGTCGACCTCGCCCGGTTCAGCGCCGAGTTCGGGCAGCGGGAGGAGCAGGCGGCGCGCACGCTCATGCTCCACCATCGCTTCGGGCTCGACGACTGTCTCGATGAGATCGAGCACCGACGCAACCTGCCGCGCAAGCGGCGGGCGATCGAGCGGCTCGAGGGGCTTCGCGAACCCTAGCCGGAATTCACCCGATACACGTCGTACACGGCGTCGATGCGGCGCACGGCGTTGAGCAGGCGGTCGAGGTGCGTGACATCGCCCATCTCGAACACGAACCGGCTGAGCGCGAGGCGCTCGCTCGAGGTCGACACCGCGGCCGAGAGGATGTTGACGTGGTTCTCGCTCAGCACCCGCGTGACGTCCGAGAGCAGCCCCGAGCGGTCCAGCGCCTCCACCTGGATCTGCACGAGGAACAGCGACTTGGAGGTCGGCGCCCACTCGACGTCGATCATCCGCTCGGGCTCGGAGCGCAGCGAGGCGACATTGTGGCAGTCGCTGCGATGTACCGAGACTCCGGTGCCGCGCGTGACGAAGCCGACGACCTCGTCGCCGGGAACGGGCGTGCAGCACTTGGCGAGCTTGGCGAGCACATCCGGCGCGCCCCGCACGAGCACACCCGAGTCGCTGTTCTTGAGGGTTCGGCTGCGCCCCTTGGGCGTGAACTCGAACTCCTCGTCCGTCTCCGCCTCGGTGTGCAGCGAGGCGAGCACCTTCTCCAGCACCGACTGGGTGGAGATGTGCCCTTCGCCGACGGCGGCGTAGAGGGCCGAGACATCCTCGTAGCGCATCTGCGAGGCCACCTCGGCGAGGGTGTCCTGCGTCATGAGCTTCTGCAGCGGCAGGTTCTGCTTGCGCATGGCGCGCGCGATGGCGTCCTTGCCCTGTTCGATCGCCTCGTCGCGGCGCTCCCGGGTGAACCAGGCCCGGATCTTGTTGCGGGCCCTGGTGCTCTTGACGAAGTTGAGCCAGTCCTGGCTGGGCGCGGCATCCGGGTTCTTCGACGTGAAGACCTCGACGGAGTCCCCGCTGTTGAGCACGCTCTCGAGCGGCACGAGGCGGCCGTTGACCTTCGCACCCATCGTGCGGTGCCCGACCTCGGTGTGCACGGCGTAGGCGAAGTCGACGGGGGTGGCGCCGGCGGGCAGGCCGATGACCTTGCCCTGCGGCGTGAAGACGTAGACCTCCTTGGCGCCGATCTCGAAGCGCAACGAGTCCAGGAACTCCCCCGGGTCGCTCGTCTCGGCCTGCCAGTCGGTGATGTGCGCGAGCCACGCCATGTCGGCGTCGTCGCGACCGTTGCCGACGTCCTCGCCCTTGGCGCGGGCCTTGTACTTCCAGTGCGCGGCGACGCCGAACTCGGCGCGCTGGTGCATCTCGTGGGTGCGGATCTGGATCTCGACCGCGCGCCCCTGCGGGCCGATCACCGTGGTGTGCAGCGACTGGTAGAGGTTGAACTTGGGGGTCGCGATGTAGTCCTTGAACCGCCCGGGGATCGGGTTCCACCGCGCGTGGATCGAGCCGAGCACCGCGTAGCAGTCGCGCACCGAGTTGACGAGCACCCGGATGCCGACGAGGTCGTAGATCTCGTCGAACTCACGACCGCGCACGATCATCTTCTGGTAGATCGAGTAGTACTGCTTGGGCCGGCCCGCGACGGTGCCCTTGATCTTGGCCGCGCGCAGGTCGTCGCGCACGGCGTCGATGACCTCCTGCACGAAGTGCTCGCGCTGGGGCGTGCGCTTGGAGACCAGGCTCTCGATCTCGACGTAGAGCTTGGGATGCAGCACCGCGAACGACAGGTCCTCGAGCTCGAGCTTGATCGCCTGGATGCCGAGCCGGTGCGCGAGCGGAGCGTAGATCTCGAGCGTCTCGGTCGCCTTCCGCACCGCGGATGCCTCGGGCACGAAGCCCCACGTCCGCGCGTTGTGCAGGCGGTCCGCGAGCTTGATCACGAGTACCCGGATGTCCTTGGACATCGCGACGACCATCTTGCGCACGGTCTCCGCCTGGGCGCTGTCGCCGTACTTGAGCTTGTCGAGCTTGGTCACGCCATCGACGAGCATGGCGATCTCGTCGCCGAAGTCGGCCTGGAGCTTGTCGAGGGTGTACTCGGTGTCCTCGACGGTGTCATGCAGCAGTGCCGCCGCGATCGTCTTCGAGCCGATCCCGAGGTCGGCCAGGATCTGCGCGACCGCCACCGGGTGGGTGATGTAGGGCTCGCCGCTCTTGCGTTCCTGCCCCGAGTGCGCGCGCTCGGCGGCCGCATAGGCGCGCTCGATGAGCGCGATGTCGGCCTTGGGATGATGCGTGCGCACCGTCTTGATGAGCCGGTCGACGGCGCCCACGGGCTGGGCCCTCGAGAACAGGCGCGGCAGGAGTGTGCGCAGGGAGGCCGTGCTCTGCGTCGTCTCGGTCATGCGAGCACCTCCCGGGACGATTCTAGGCCGCGGGCACGGTGGCGCCGCCGGCGTGGGGCCACGCCATGATGCCGCCATCGACGTTGACCGCGTCGTAGCCCTCCCGGGCGAGGAAGTCGACGGCCCTCGCCGAGCGCCCGCCGCTGTGGCACATCACGAGGAAGCGCCCCTCGGGCAGGTCGGCGAGCCGCTCCCGCAGCTGCGACAGCGGGATGAGCACGGCCTCGGGTGCGTGGATCGTGTCCCACTCGTCCTGTTCGCGCACATCGACGAGCGGCATGCCGTTCGCGACGAGGGCGACCGCCTCCTCGGCAATGACGGTCGTGATCTCGCTCATGCCCGGCTCGCTTCCCGGGCGGCGAGCACCCGCTTGGTGCGTTCCCGGATCGCCGGCTCCCCCTCGCGCAGGTGCGCATAGATCGGCGCGCCGATGAAGATCGTCGAGTAGGTGGCCGCGATGATGCCCACGAAGAGCGCGAGGGCGATGTCGCGCAGGGTGCCCGCGCCGAGCAGGTACGCACCGACGAAGAGGATCGCCGCCACCGGCAGCGCCGCGATGACACCCGTGTTGATCGAGCGCACCAGGGTCTGGTTCACGCCGAGGTTCACGGATTCGGCGAAGGTACGGGTCGAGCTCTCGCCGTCCTCCCCGGTGTTCTCGCGGACCTTGTCGAAGACCACCACGCTGTCGTAGAGCGAGTAGCCGAGGATCGTCAGGAAGCCGATCACGGCCGCCGGGGTGATCTCGAAGCCGAGGATGCCGTACACCCCGACCGTGATGACCATGACGTGCAGCAGGGAGAGGTTCGCCGCGAGCGACATCTTCCAGGTGCGGAAGTAGATCCACATGAAGACCGCGGCGAGCACGACGAAGACGATGAGCGCCCGGATGGCTGCGGCGCTGATGTCCGCGCCCCAGGACGGCCCGACGAAGGAGGCCGTCACCGACTTCAGCGGCACGTCGAAGGCCTCGGCGAGGGCCTGGCGCACCTGGTTCGACTCGTCGGCGCCGAGCTGCTCGGTCTGCACGCGGATCGAGCGGTTCGCCTCGTCGCCCACGAGGGAGACGCGGGGGGAGGCGTCCGCCACGATGCCGACGACCGTGGCGGTCGCGAGCTGCTGATCGGGCTCGGCCTCGACGCCTGCGACCTGGAACTCGGAGCCGCCGCGGAACTCGATGCCGAACACGAAGCCGCCGCGCAGGATCGGCACGACGACCGAGGCGAGGATGAGCAGCGCCGCGATCGCGTACCAGATGCGGCGCTTGCCGACGAAGTCGAAGGAGCGCGCCCCCGTGTAGAGGTCGTTGCCGAACGTCACCAGACTGGCCATCAGGAGTCCTTCCCGTCGAGCTCGGCGGCCTTGCGCTCCGCGATCGTCTGCCGTCTCGCCGCTTCGCGGCTCGCACCCGACTTGGCCGCGACCGCCGTGGCCCTGAACTGAGCACGACCGCGGTAGACCGCCCCGAGCGCGTTCGGATCCAGCCCGCTCGCGGGATGCCCGCTCGAGAAGAACCGCGTCGAGGCGAGCAGTTGCAGCATCGGGTGCGTGAAGAGCACCACCACGACGACATCGATGACGACGGTGATGCCGAGGGTGAACGCGAAGCCGCGCACGTTGCCGACCGCGAGGATAAACAGCACGATCGCCGAGATGAGGTTGATCGACTTGGCCGCGAGGATGGTGCGCAGCGCGCGCTTCCAGCCCGCCTCGACCGCGCCCTCCAGGCTCCGGCCGTCGCGCAGCTCGTCCCTGATGCGCTCGAAGTAGACGATGAACGAGTCCACCGTGAGGCCGATCGCGACGATCAGGCCCGCGACGCCGGCAAGCGAGAGCCGGTAGCCCTGCCGCCACGACATGATCGCGATCACGAGGTAGGTGAGCACCGCCGCGACCACCAGCGAGGCGAGCGTGACGCTCGCGAGGGCGCGGTACTGGAACACCGAGTATGCGAAGACGAGCAGCAGGCCGATGAGACCCGCGATGAGGCCGCTCGTGAGCTGCGCCGAACCCAGGGTCGCGGAGATGACCTCCTGGCTGAGCACCTCGAAGCCGATCGGCAGGGCGCCGAACTTGAGCTGGTCGGCGAGGGTCTTCGCACTCTCCTGCGTGAACGAGCCGCTGATCTGCGGCTTGCCGTCCGTGATGATGCCTTGCGTGGTCGGTGCGGAGATGATGCGACCGTCGAGCACGATCGCGAAACGGTTGCGAACGTCCGTGTTGGGGTCGTAGCCGTAGAGTCGCTCGGTCACCGCGGCGAACTGCTCCGTACCCACCTCGTCGAAGGTGATGAACACGCCCCACTGCCCGGTGCTGACACCCTGCGAGTTCAGGACGAGGCCGCTCGAGGCATCCGCGATCGTCTCACCCGAGACCTCGACGGGACCGAGGATGTACTTGTAGGCGTTGGCGGTGTCGCAGGTGATGAGCGGCTCGTCGGCTGGCGCCACGTTCGCGGCATTCGCCTCGACCGAGGCGCAGTCGAAGTCGAGGTACTGCTGGTACAGCGCCTCGGAGACCCAGTTCGGGTCGCTCGCGTCCGTCGGGCTCGCCGTGGGCGTCGTCGACAGCGACTGCGTCGGATCCGGGGTCGGCGTGGCGCTGTCGGTCGCCGACGGCGTCGCGGTCGAGTCGCTCGTGGTGTCCGCGGCGCTCGTGGCCGCGACATCCGTGAAGATGACCGGGCGGAACTCGAGCTTGGCCGAGGACTGGATGCGCGCGAGGGTCTGCTCGTCGGGCTCGCCGGGGATCGCCACGACGATGTTGCGGTCCCCCTGCGTGGTCACCTCCGCCTCGGAGACGCCGGCCGCGTCGATGCGGTCGCGGATGATCGAGACCGCCTGGTCGAGCTGCTCCTGCGTGACGACCTGACCGCTCTCGAGCTGGGCGCCCAGGACGATCTGCGTGCCGCCCTCCAGGTCCAGCGCGAGCTTCGGTGCCCAGGATGCGCCCTGGAACGCGACGCCGAGACCGAGGATGCCGGTGAGACCGGCCGTGATGACGCCGAGCCAGGCCAGTGATCGCCACGCCCGCGTGACGGGTGTGCTCCTGGCCGACTTCGTGGTGGAGGTTCTGGCCACTTCGGCTAACTCAGCTTTCTCTGCAGGACGCTACCGGCACCAGCGAATGCGGGCACCAAGAAGGTGCCGGCCGCGAGGGCTGGCACCCAAGAATAGCGGCTACTCGCCGGTCTTCTTGGTCGTACGACGCGCGGGCTTCTTCGCAGCGGCTTCCGGCCCCCCGACGCGCTCACCGAACTCCGGCGTCGTCGCTGCCTCGGCGGCCTCGCGCTCGGCCTGCTCGCGGTCGGCGATCGCCATGGCCTCCTCGACGGAACGCGGCTCGCCGTCCGTGACGGGCTCGACCACCTTGGCGAGGGTCTGACGGTGCACCTTGATGACCGTGCCCTTGGCGATCTCGAGCTCGGCGACGTTGCTCGCCTCGTCGATCGACTTCAGGGTGCCGAACAATCCGAAGTTCGTCATGACCTCCGCGCCGGGGACGATCTTCGACGCGAGCTCCTCCTGCTGGGCCTTGCGCTTGCGGGAGTTGCGGAACATGAAGAAGATCAAGACGGCCAGAATGACGAGCATTCCGATTGTCAGCGGATCGATGGGCATGAGTTACCTTCCGGGAAGACTGGGGGTCAGGCGGTCATTCTATGGACGCACCCTGACAGCGCGCTGCTCGCGCGACCTGAAGTGAATTATAGGTCATCCCCGAACAGGTCGGGCTGACCCGGGGCCAGCCCGAAGTGCTTCCACGCCGCGCGCGTCGCCACACGGCCGCGCGGGGTCCGGCCGATGAGCCCGACCCGCACGAGGAATGGTTCGACGACCGACTCGATCGTCTCGCCGTCCTCGCCGACCGACACGGCGAGCGTGTTGAGGCCCACCGGACCGCCGTCGAACCGCGTGAGGATGGTCTGCATCACGGCACGGTCGAGACGGTCGAGGCCGAGCTCGTCGACGTCGTAGAGTTCGAGCGCGGCGTGCACCGCCGCGATGCCGTCGACGCCGTGCACGAGGGCGTAGTCGCGCACGCGCCGCAGCAGCCGGTTCGCGATGCGCGGGGTGCCGCGGCAGCGACCGGCGATCTCGGCGAGCGCCTCGCGGTCCATCTCCAGCTCGAGCAGCCGCGCGGCGCGCGTGAGCACCTGCTCGAGCTCGGCCTCGTCGTAGAACTCGAGGTGGGCCGTGAACCCGAAGCGGTCGCGCAGGGGGTTGGGCAGCAGTCCGGAGCGGGTCGTCGCACCGACGAGCGTGAACGGCGCGAGGTCGAGCGGGATGGATGTCGCGCCCGCCCCCTTGCCGACCATGATGTCGATGCGGAAATCCTCCATCGCCAGGTACAGCATCTCCTCCGCGGAGCGTGCCATCCGGTGGATCTCGTCGATGAACAGCACCTCCCCCGGCACGAGTGAGGAGAGCACCGCGGCGAG
>JBAQPI010000272.1:0-8855 GCA_049305635.1 Rhodoglobus sp.
TGTGGAGCTCAACGTCGACGGCAAGCGGCTGTGGGGCGTCGGCATCGACGCGGACATCTCGACGGCCTCGCTCAAGGCCGTCGTCTCGGCGATCAACCGCGCGGTGCGCAGCGAGGTGGAGGACCGCGAGCTCGTCGAGGCCTGAGGCCGCGGCTCGTCGCCGGCCTGGCTGCCGCCCTCGAGGCGGCAGCGCGGTGGCGATCCGCGACTTCACAGGGCGGTGACGGCTCCCCGACGGTGGAGGAGGGGATACTGGGTGGGTGCCGACCTACCGTGACGAAGCCGTCGTGCTGCGCACCCACAAGCTGGGTGAAGCGGACCGCATCGTCACGATGCTCTCCCGCCAGCACGGCAAGATCCGCGCGGTCGCCAAGGGCGTGCGGCGCACCGGCTCGCGCTTCGGGTCGCGGCTCGAGCCGATGATGGTCGCCGACATCCAGTGCTACATCGGCCGCAGCCTCGACATCGTGCAGCAGGCGGAGTCGCTCGGCTCCTACGGCGCCCAGATCTCCGACGACTACGCGAGCTACACCGCCGGCAGCGTCATGATCGAGACCGCCGACAGGATCACGGATGACGACGGCAGCCTCCAGCAGTACCTCCTGCTGGTCGGCGCCCTGCGCTCGCTCTCTCGCCGCGAGCACCACCCGAGCCTCACCCTCGACTCCTACCTGCTGCGCAGCCTGTCGATCGCCGGCTGGGCGCCGAGCTTCGCGGACTGCGCCGTCACCGGCGCACCGGGCCCGCACACGGTCTTCGTGCCGCAGCTCGGCGGCGTCGTCGCCGACGAGGTGGCCCCGCCCGGGGCCCCGCGGCTCGACCTCGACACCCTCGCGCTGCTCGGTGCGCTCATCGAGGGGCGGTGGCCGGATGCCGAGGCCGCCGAGGAGCGCCACCGCAACCAGGCGAGCGGCGTCATCGCCGCCTACACCCAGTTTCACCTCGAGCGTTCGTTGCGCTCCCTGCAGCACGTGGACCGTAGCGCGTGACTGCGCCTCGTCGCCCGCAGGGCGAGCATGCAAGCACAGCGCGAGGTCTTGGCGACCACGTCGCCAAGACGCACCGCGACGCCGTCGACTTCAAGCCGATCGACTGGACCGGCCGGTACCCGCCCGAGCTGCCCAAGGGCGCCGTGCCCGAGCACGTGGCGATCGTCATGGACGGCAACGGCCGCTGGGCCAACGGCAGGGGCCTGACGCGCATCGAAGGTCACAAGGCCGGGGAGGCGAGCCTGCTGGATGTCGTGGCCGGCGCCATCCAGATCGGCGTCAAGCACCTGAGCGTGTACGCCTTCTCCACCGAGAACTGGAAGCGCTCGCCCGAGGAGGTGCGCTTCCTCATGGGCTACAACCGCGACGTGCTGCACCGCCGGCGCGACCAGCTCAACGACTGGGGCGTGCGCATCCGTTGGGCCGGACGCCGTCCGCGACTGTGGAGCTCGGTGATCGGCGAGCTGCAGTTCGCGGAGCGGCTCACCGCCCACAACTCGACGCTGACCCTCACGATGTGTGTCAATTACGGCGGTCGCAACGAGATCACGGATGCCGTGCGCGCGATCGCGGGCGAGGTCGCGGCGGGCAGGCTGAAGCCGTCCGGCATCACGGAGAAGAGCATCCAGAAGCACCTCTACGTGCCCGATCTGCCCGACGTCGACCTGTTCGTGCGCAGTTCGGGGGAGCAGCGCACCAGCAACTTCATGCTGTGGCAGAGCGCCTATGCCGAGATGGTCTTCCTCGACACCCTGTGGCCGGACTTCACGCGCGCGGACCTGTGGCACGCGATCACCCTCTACGCCCAGCGCAACCGCCGTTTCGGGGGTGCGGTGGACGTGCCGAGTGCCGAGGAGCCGCGGCCCGCGTCGCCGCCGGGCGGCTGCGCGTCGTCAGTGTGCGCGGTTCAGGAGACCCACCGCGGCGCGCCGCGCGTGAGCGGCGACACGCGAGCCATCTCGCCGGAGTCCTGAACCGCGCAACGGTCGCGCGACTCGTCCGAGTTGTAGTCGCTGTGACCATAAGCGCTATCATCTCTTCAAGTCAGGATGACCCTTACGGAAGGGGTGAGTGTGGAACATCAGAACCTCCAGCTCGCGGTCTCGACCGTGATCTTCGCGCTGCGGCCGCATCCGGCCAGCGGTGACAGCGCCGTCTGGATCCCGCTCGTCCGCCGCATCCGGGAGCCGTTCGAGGGTCGCTGGGCGCTGCCGGGCGGCCCGATCCGCGCGAGCGAGAGCCTCGCCGACGCCGCGGCGCGCAACCTGCTCGAGACCACCGCACTCGAGCCCGCCTACCTCGAGCAGCTCTACGCCTTCGGCGATGCGGATCGCTCACCGGGCGAGCGCGTCGTGTCGATCGTGTATTGGGCGCTCGTGCGACCGCACGAGGCGGAGCGTGCCGCAGAGGGGGAGAACGTGCGCTGGTTCCCCGCCGACGAGCTGCCCGTGCTCGCCTTCGATCACAACCGCATCGTCGACTACGCCCTGTGGCGCCTGCGCACCAAGATGGAGTACTCGCGCATCGCCCATGCCTTCCTCGGCGGCACCTTCACGCTCACCGAGTTGCGCGAGGTGCACGAGGCGGTGCTGCGCCGCCCGCTCGACCCCGCGAACTTCCGCCGCCAGGTGGAGCCCACCCTCGTGCCGACCGATGCCGTCGTCACCGGCGGGCGGCACCGGCCGCCGCGGCTCTATCGCTACGACACCTCGATCGGGCTCGTCGACAACGGCCCGCTGACCCCAAGGAACGCCCCATGACCTCGATCGACACCCTCATCGCGGGCGCGCCCGGCGAGAGCTGTGCGCCGGAACTCGCCGCGGGCCCGTGGACCTTCGACCTCGGCGCGCCGGGCTACGGCCCGGGTGCGTCGATGGGCGACGTCATCCCGACCGGTGCGCCGCGGCAGGGGAGCCTGCCCCTCGAGTACCAGCGGGCCACGAACGAGGAGCTGCACGAGCGCATCCAGGCGGCGAAGGCGACCCTCGGGGAGCGCGTCGTCGTGCTCGGGCACTTCTACCAGCGCGACGAGGTCGTGCAGCACGCCGACTTCCTCGGCGACTCGTTCCAGCTCGCGAACGCTGCCCAGACGGTTCCCGATGCCGAGGCGATCGTGTTCTGCGGGGTGCACTTCATGGCGGAGACCGCGGACATCCTCGCGCGGGCCGGGCAGAGTGTCATCCTGCCCAACCTCGCCGCCGGCTGCTCGATGGCGGACATGGCCGACATCGACTCGGTCGAGGAGTGCTGGGAGCAGCTCGTCGAGCTCTACGGCAGCGAGCCGGATGCCGCGGGCCGGGTTCCGGTGGTCCCCGTCACCTACATGAACTCCTCGGCCGCACTCAAGGCCTTCTGCGGCCGCAACGGCGGCATCGTGTGCACCTCCTCGAACGCCCAGGCGGTGCTCGAGTGGGCGTTCGAGCGCGGGCGGCGCGTGCTGTTCTTCCCCGACCAGCACCTCGGGCGCAACACCGCGAAGGCGATGGGCGTGCCGCTCGAACAGATGCCGATGTGGAACCCGAACAAGCCGCTCG
Source organism: Rhodoglobus sp. (assembly GCA_049305635.1). GTDB lineage: Bacteria > Actinomycetota > Actinomycetes > Actinomycetales > Microbacteriaceae > Rhodoglobus. The sequence continues at coordinate 3,524 of JBAQPI010000272.1, forward strand.
GCGGCAACGAGGCCGGGGCGCTCCAGGAGGCGCGCGTCATCCTCTGGCACGGCTTCTGCAGCGTGCACAAGCGCTTCACCGTCGACCAGGTCGAGCGCGCGCGGGCCGAGCACCCGGGCGTGCGCGTGATCGTGCATCCCGAGTGCCCCATGGCGGTCGTGGATGCCGCGGACGAGGCGGGATCGACCGACTACATCCGGCGGGCCGTCGCGAGCGCGACCGAACCCACGACGTTCGCGATCGGCACCGAGGTCAACATGGTCAACCGGCTCGCCGCGGAGCATCCCCAGCACGAGATCTTCTGCCTCGACCCGGTGATCTGCCCGTGCTCGACGATGTACCGGATCCACCCGGGATACCTCGCCTGGGTGCTCGAGGAGCTCGTGGCGGGCCGCGTCGTCAACCGGATCACCGTGCCGGAGGGTGTCGCCGCCGACGCCCGCGTGGCGCTCGAGCGCATGCTCGCGGCGCGGCCGGTGGCCTCATGAGGGTCGTCGTCGTCGGCACCGGCATCGCCGGGCTGGTCACCGCCTACCGGGCGAGCGAGCGCCACGAGGTGATCCTGGTGACGAAGTCCGAGCTCGCCGAGAGCAACACGAGGTACGCCCAGGGCGGCATCGCCGCGGTCATGTTCCCCGACGACAGCGTCGCCTCCCACGTCGCCGACACGGTGCGGGCCGGGGCCGGCCTGTGCGATCGGCGGGCCGTCGAGGTGCTCTGCGGGGAGGGTCCGGCGCGCGTGCGCGAGCTCGTCGCGCTCGGCGTCGAGTTCGACCGGGTCGCGTCCGGTGCGCACCGCGGCGAGCTCGCGCGCGGGCATGAGGCGGCGCATTCGGCGCGCCGTGTCATCCATGCCGGCGGGGATGCCACGGGGCTCGCGATCGAGTCCGCCCTCTTGCGCGCCGTTCGCGCCCTCGCCGTCGAGGTGCACGAGCACAGCTTCATGCGCGACCTCGTGGTCGACGATGGACGCGTCGTCGGCGTCGAGGTGCTCGATGCCGAGGTGTCGCGGGTGATCGCCGCCGATGCCGTGGTGATCGCCAGCGGCGGCGCCGGGCAGCTCTACCGGCACACGACCAACCCCGCCGTGACGACCGGTGACGGCGTCGCGGCGGCGTGGCGCGCCGGTGCCGAGCTCGCGGATGTGGAGTTCATGCAGTTCCACCCCACCTCGCTCGCGGTGCCGGGCAACCCGCTCGTCTCCGAGGCGGTGCGCGGCGAGGGCGCCGTGCTGCTCGATGCGCGCGGCCGCCGGTTCATGCTCGACGTGCACCCCGACGGGGAGCTCGCGCCGCGTGATGTCGTCGCGCGTGGCATCGCCGCCGCGATGGCGCGGCAGGGCGGTGCGCCGGTGCTGCTGGATGCCACGGCCCTCGGCCGCGCCCTGCTCACCGAGCGATTTCCCGGCATCTCCCGCCTGACCGCCGCGCACGGCTTCGACTGGGCGACGGAGCCCGTGCCGGTCACGCCTGCGGCGCACTACTGGATGGGCGGCATCCGCACCGACATCGACGGCCGCACGAACCTTCCGGGCCTGTTCGCCGTTGGTGAGGCGGCCTGCACGGGCGTGCACGGCGCCAACCGGCTCGCCTCGAATTCGCTGCTCGAGTCCCTCGTCTTCGCCTGGCGAGTGGCGGACGCGCTCGACGCGGATGCGGTGCCGGTCGCGGCGGGCCGCGTCTCGGTACTCGAGCCGGTCGAGAGCGCGGCGACGATCGGCGAGCCCTTCACGCGCGAGGGGCTCCAGGAGCTCATGTGGCGCGACGCGGGCCTCGAGCGCTCGGCCGCGGGCCTGCGTGCCGCCGCCGAAACCCTCGCCGGCTGGGAGCGTCGCGGCGACACCGTCGCGGACGCGGAGGACGCGAACCTGCTCGACCTCGCCCGCATCATCGTGACCGCGGCGCTGCGTCGCGAGGAGTCCCGCGGGGCCCACGCGCGCGCCGACCGCCCCGCGACGAGCGCGGCCTTCGCGCACTCGATGCGGTGGACGCATCCCGTGCCGGTGCGGAGCCTGGCGGTGTTGCGATGAGCACGGCCGCGATCGACGACATCATCCTGCGGGCCCTCGCCGAGGACTCCCCGTGGGGCGACGTGACCTCGGAGCTGTTCCTGCCCGAGACCGCCAGGGCGGTGGCGGCGCTCGTGCCGCGGGAGCCCGGCATCCTGAGCGGCATCGACGTGGCGGCCCGGGTCTTCGGGCTCGTCGACGCCGCGACCGAGGTGGAGCTCCTCGCGACGGACGGTGACGTCTTCGAGCCCGGCGACGTGCTCGCCCGCGTGACCGGGAGCGCGCGAGCCGTGCTGCGGGCCGAGCGGATCGCGCTCAACCTCGCCCAGCGCATGTGCGGCATCGCGACCCTCACCGCCCGCTACGTCGCCGCCGTCGAGGGGACGGGCGCGCGCGTCGTCGACACCCGCAAGACCACGCCCGGCCTGCGCGTGCTGGAGCGTCAGGCGGTGCGCGACGGCGGCGGGCGCAACCACCGCTTCTCGCTCTCCGACGCGGTGCTCGCCAAGGACAACCACCTCGCGGTGCTCGCGGCGTCCGGCGTGCCGATCGGGGAGGCCATCCGCGGCGCCCGCGGGCGGCTCGGCCACACCGTGCACCTCGAGGTCGAGGTCGACCGTCTCGACCAGGTCGAGGACGTCGTCGCCGCGGGCGTGGACACCATCATGCTCGACAACTTCTCGCTCGACGAGCTCGCCGAGGGGGTGCGTATCGTCGCGGGCCGCGCCCTCGTCGAGGCCAGCGGGGGAGTGAACCTCGACACCGTCGCCGCGATCGCCCGCACCGGCGTCGACGTCATCTCGGTCGGCGCGCTCACGCACGGCGCCCGGGCCCTCGACCTGGGCCTCGACCTCGAGATCGGCATCGCATGATCTACCTCGACTCCGCCGCGACGACCGCCACCCGCACCGAGGTGCTCGAGGCCATGTGGCCCTATCTCACGGGCGAGTTCGGCAACCCCTCGAGCCATCACGAGCTCGGCGAGGCTGCGGCGCGAGCGCTCGAGGCCGCACGCTCGCGCGTCGCGGCATGGCTCGGCTGCCGGGCGTCCGAGGTCGTCTTCACCTCGGGCGGCACCGAGGCCGACAATCTCGCGATCAAGGGCATCGCCCTCGCCGAGCCGCGGGGCCGGCACATCGTCACGAGCGCGATCGAGCACGAGGCGGTGCTCGAGTCGTGCGACTACCTGGCCCGGCACCACGGCTTCGAGGTCACGGTGCTGCCCGTCGACGCCGGGGGACTCGTGGATGCCGCGGCGCTCGAATCCGCGCTGCGCGGCGACACGACCCTGGTGAGCATCATGTTCGCCAACAACGAGATGGGCGCGGTGCAGCCGATCGCGGCGTTCGCACGACTCGCGCACGCCGTCGGGGCGCGGTTCCACACCGACGCCGTGCAGGCGGCCGGTTCGCTCGAGCTCGACGTGCGCCGGCTCGGCGTCGATGCGCTCAGCATCGCCGGGCACAAGCTCGGGGCGCCGAAGGGCGTCGGCGCGCTGTTCGTGCGCGGCCGCGTGCCGCTCGAGCCGCTCGTGCACGGCGGGGGGCAGGAACGCGGACGGCGTTCCGGCACCGAGAACGTCGCGGGCGCCGTGGGTCTCGCGGCGGCCGTGGACCTCGCGCGGGCACCCGTCGATCCCGCGGTGCGCGACGGCTTCATCGCCGGGGTGCTCGCCGCGGTGCCGGGCGCGATGCTCACGGGACCACGCGCAAGCCGGCTCGCCTCGAACGCCTCGTTCTGCTTCCCCGGCACCGCAGGCGAGGCCATCCTCCTGGAACTCGGGCGCCGCGGGGTGATCTGCTCTGCCGGCTCGGCGTGCGCGGTCGGCAACGACGAGCCCTCCCGCGTGCTGCTGGCCATGGGGATCGCGCCCGAGGTCGCGCAGACCGCCGTGCGGTTCAGCCTCGACGACGCCACGACGTCCGCGCAACTGGACCGCGTCGTGCGCGACCTCGCCGAGGCCCACGCCGCGGTGCGCGGCATCGGCGTGCGCTGACTAGGCTTTCCGGATGCCCACCACCACTGTCATCCGGGCCGGTCTCATCGGATTCGGACTCTCGGGTCGCGTCTTCCACGCGCCCTTCCTCGCGACCGACCCCGCGTTCCGGCTCGAGCTGATCGCCACGAGCAACCCGGAGCGTGCGGCCGAGGCCGCGGCGCAGCACCCGGGCGCCACGATCGTGACGACGCCCGAGGAGCTGCTCGCCCGCGCCGGCGACCTCGACCTCGTCGTGCTCGCCTCGCCCGCCCACACCCACCTCGACCAGGGTCTCGCGGCGCTCGAGGCCGGCGCGAACCTCGTCATCGACAAGCCCTTCGTGCCGACCGTGTCCGACGCCAAGACGCTCATCGCGAAGGCCGAGGAGGCCGGCCGGCTGCTGACGGTGTTCCACAACCGGCGGTGGGATGGCGACTTCCGCACCGTGCGCCGGCTCATCGCCGAGGGGCGGCTCGGCGACATCCACCGCTTCGAGTCCACGTTCGAGCGCTGGTCGGGGCCGAAGCGCGATCGCTGGCAGGACACGACCACCATCGCGCAGGGTGCCGGGATCGTCTACGACCTCGGCAGCCACCTCGTCGACCAGGCCCTGCAGCTGTTCGGCCCGGCCGAACTCGTGCAGGCGGAGCTGCGCGCCGTGCGCGAGGGCAGCGTGAGCGACGACGACGCCTTCATCTCCCTGCTGCACGCGAGCGGGGTGCGCTCGCACCTGACGATGAGCCGCGTCGCCGGACAGAGCGGACCGCGCCTGCGGGTGCTCGGTTCGGCATCCGCCTATTCGGTGCACGGGCTCGACAATCAGGAGCCGTTCCTCAAGGAGCGACGCTGGCCGGGCACGGCGGGGTACGGCATCACGCCGCCCGCCGAGTGGGGGCTGCTGGGCATCGATGACGAACTCGAAGCCGTGCCGACCGAGGCGGGGGATTACCCGGCGTTCTACGCGGGGGTCGCGGCGAGCATCCTCGAGGGCGCACCGGCACCGGTCGACCCGAAGGACGCCCTCGAGGTCGTGCGGATCCTGGAGCGGGCGCACGCGGTGGCGCAGGCCACCGCCTGAGCATCGGCACCGTGTCGCCCCACCGGACGCGGGAGGATGCTGGTGGCATGACATCCCCAGCGCTCGCCTCCGCGATCGAACAGTTCGCAGCACCGCGGGGGTACCTCGCCGTCGCCTCGATCGGGCTGCCGCCGCGCGGTGCCGTCGAGGCCCTCACGGCCGACCTCGCCGCCTGGGCGCGCGCCGACCGCGACCCGCAGGGCTACGACCCCGTCATCGCGCGGACGCGGTCGTCGTACGCGTCGCTCGTCGGCGTGCCGGTCTCGCG
>JBAQPI010000273.1:0-5221 GCA_049305635.1 Rhodoglobus sp.
CGTGCTCAACCCGGTGCTCGTCGAGGTCTCGGGGCGGCCCGAACTCGTGGAGGAGGGCTGCCTGTCGGTGCCCGGCTTCTCCTTCCCGCGCCTGCGTTATCCGTTCGCCCGCGTCATCGGCGTGGACCTCGACGGCGAGCCGGTCGAGCTCGGCGGCACCGGCGTGCTCGCGCAGGCGCTGCAGCACGAGGTCGATCACCTCGACGGGCATCTCTACATCGAGGGACTCGCCCCGGAGACGAAGAAGGAGGCCATGCGGTTGATCCGCATGGCCCCCTGGTACTGATCCCCGGAGCAGCCGCTAGCTCGAGACCGACACGCCCCGCGTCTCGGTCGTGCCCGAGTACATGCCCTCGATGATGTCCGTGAAGTCCTGCAGGATCACGTTGCGCTTGATGCTGAGCTTCGGCGTGAGGTGTCCGCTCGCCTCGCTCATCACGGCGTCGAGGATGACGAACTTGCGGATCGACTCGGCGCGCGAGACCCTCGAGTTCGCGGCATCCACCGCCCGTTGCACCTCGGCGATGACCTTCGGATGCGCGGCGGCGGCGGTCAGCGACATGCTCGCGTCGAGCCCGTTGTTGCCCAGCCACACCGGGAGCATCTCGTCGTCGAGGGTGATGAGCGCGGAGATGAAGGGCTTCTGGTCGCCGACGACGACGACCTGGCCGATGATCGGGTTGGCGCGGATCGGATCCTCGAGCGCGGCGGGGGCGACGTTCTTGCCGCCCGCCGTGACGATCATCTCCTTCTTGCGCCCGGTGATCTCGAGGTAGCCGTCCTCGTCGATCGTGCCGATGTCGCCGGTCTTGAACCACTCGCCGTCGAAGGCCTCCTTCGTCGCGGCCTCGTTGTTCCAGTAGCCGGCGAACACGCAGACGCCCTTGACCAGGATCTCGCCGTCATCGGCGATGCGCACGCTGTTGCCGGGAAGTGGCGGGCCGACCTTGCCGATCTTGAAGTTGGACGGCACGTTCACCGAGAGCGGGGCCGTGGTCTCGGTCAGGCCGTAGCCCTCGAGGATCGTCAGCCCCAGGCTGCGGTAGAAGTGCCCCAGCCGCAAGCCGAGCGGCGCCGAACCGGAGACCGCGTACTTGGCGCGTCCGCCGAGCGCGGCGCGCACCTTGCTCAGCACGAGCCGGTCGAAGAGCGCGAACTGCAGCTTGAGCCCCAGCGGCACATGGCCGGCGTCGAGCGCTTTGGAGTGGGCGATTGCGACCGCCGCCGCCCTGCGGAAGATCTTGCCCTTGCCGCCGGCCTCGGCCTTCTGCTCCGAGGCGTTGTAGACCTTCTCGAACACACGGGGCACCGCGAGCAGGAACGTCGGCTTGAACGACTCCATCGAGGGCACGAGCCGCGTGGTGTCGGGCTGGTGGCCGACCTTCACGCCGCCATGCACGCTCAACACCGAGATGAATCTCGCGAAGACGTGCGCGAGGGTGATGAACATGAGCGTGCTCGCCTGTGGGTTCGCGACCTCGGGCAGGCGCGCCTGCGTGTTGCGCGAGAGCTCGACGAAGTTCGAGTGCGTGATGATGCAGCCCTTGGGGCGACCGGTCGTTCCCGAGGTGTAGATGAGGGTAGCCATGTCGCTCCCCTTGGCGACGGTTCGACGGCGTTCGATCTCCTGGTCCTTGACGTCCTTGCCGCTCGCCACGAGCTTGTCGAGGTCGCCGAGGTCGATCTTCCAGCTGTGGATGACGTCGGGCACGTCGGCGCGGATCTCGTCGAACCGCGCGAAGTGGTCGGGGGTCTCGGTGATGATGCCGATGGCCCCGGAGTCGGCGAGGTTCCACAGGATCTGCGATGGCGCCGAGGTCTCGTAGATCGGCACGAGCACGGCGCCGGCGAACCAGGTCGCGAAGTCGATGAGCGTCCACTCGTAGTTCGTCTTCGACATCAGGCCGATCCTGTCCCCGGGCTGGATGCCGGCGGCGACGAGGCCCTTGGCGAGGGCCTTGACCTGGTCGAGGAACTGGGTCGCCGTGACATCCTCCCACCCACCGTCGGCGGTCGGCAGCGCGAAGAGTGCTCCGTTCGGTGTCGCCGCGACGCGTGCGATCAGGAGGTCCGTCGTGTTGGCATCCGGGTCGGCCGGAACCAGCGCTGGAACAGTGAACTCTTTCATCGGCAACTCCCTTGGTACCGTCGGGCCATCATCACCTCAGTCTACGCGGCAGTTCCGCGGATTTCCCGAGATGTTCGGAGCCCCCCGGCCGCCCTCGCTAGGCTGGTCTGTCGTGCATGCCATCGGAATCGACATCGGCGGGACCAAGATCGCGGGCGCCGTGGTCAGCGAGTCCGGCGAGATCATCGCGGAGGACCGCGTGGCCACGCAGGCCGGGGACTCCGACGCGATCGTCGACGCCGTGGTCGCGATGATCGAACGGCTCTCGAACGGCCACGCGATCGGCGCCGCGGGCGTGGCCGCGCCGGGCTTCATCGACGCCGCCCAGTCCACCGTCTACTACGCGCCGAACATCAGCTGGCGCAACGAGCCGTTGCGGGCGAGGCTCCTGGAGCGCCTGCACATCGACGTGACGATCGACAACGACGCGAACGCCGCGGGCTGGGCTGAGTACCGGTTCGGCGCCGGCCGCGGCAAGCGCGACATGACGATGCTGACGATCGGCACCGGCGTGGGCGGCGCGATCGTCAGCGAGGGGAGACTGTTCCGCGGCGGTTTCGGTGCGGGTGCCGAACTGGGGCACCTGCGGGTCGTGCCCGACGGGCTGCCGTGCGGCTGCGGCGCCCACGGCTGCATCGAGCAGTACGGCTCCGGGCGCGCCCTGCTGCGCATGGCGAACGAGATCGCGGATGTCGGTGGCATCGGTCTCGCCCTCGCGACCGCCCGCCAGGAGCACGGCGAGCTCGACGGGCGGGTCGTCGGCGATCTCATCGCCGCGGGTGATCCCGGTGCGCGCCGCGCCCTCGAGCAACTCGGGCACTGGCTCGGCCAGGCCTGCGCGAGCCTCAGCGCCGTGCTGGATCCCGAGGTCTTCGTGTTCGGCGGGGGAGTCGCGATCGCCGGCGATCTGCTGCTCGACCCGGTGCGCGAGGCCTACCGACAGCACGTGCCCGCGCGCGGGTACCACCCGGAGCCCGAGTTCGTGATCGCCCAGTTCGCCAATGACGCCGGCGTCGTCGGCGCCGCCGATCTCGCCCGCGAGCATGCGCGGGCGAGGTAGAGTGATGGTTCCCTCGTCCGGAGGTTGGCAGTGATCTACTGGTTCTTGAAGAACCTCGTCATCGGACCCATCGTCAAGACGGTGTTCCGCCCGTGGATCTCGGGTGCCGAGAACATCCCACGCACCGGCGGGGTGATCCTCGCGAGCAACCACCTCTCCTTCGTGGACTCGGTGTTCCTGCCGATCATGGTCGATCGGCCCATCGTGTTCCTGGCCAAGAGCGAGTACTTCAGCGGGCGCGGCATCAAGGGGGCCGCCACCCGCGAGTTCTTCAAGGGCATCGGGATGCTGCCGATCGACCGCTCGGGCGGCAAGGCCTCCGAGGCATCCCTCAACACCGGACTGGGGGTTCTCGCCCGCGGGCAGGTGCTCGGCATCTACCCGGAGGGCACGCGCAGCCCCGACGGCAAGCTGTACCGCGGCCGCACCGGCGTCGCCCGGATGGTGCTCGAGGGGCATGTGCCGGTCATCCCGGTCGCGATGATCGACACCGAGAAGGTCATGGCCACCGGCACGAAGATGCCCAAGGTGCGCCGGGTCGGCGTGATCGTGGGCGAGCCGCTGGACTTCTCGCGCTTCGAGGGCATGGAGGGCGACCGCTTCATCCTGCGCTCGATCACCGACGAGATCATGGTCGAGCTCAGCCGGCTGAGCGGTCAGGAATACGCGGATGTCTACGCGAGTTCGGTCAAGGAGCGACTGGCGGCGGCGCCCCGCTGAAGGCGCGCCCGGCCGAACGATAGGCTGGAGAGCTGTTGTCCGTCCGCTCGTCCTGAAGGAACTCCCGTGGTAGACCCGTCCGAACCCGTCGTGCTCGCCGGTCCCGAAGTGATCGCCGGCCTCGACTCCTGGCGGACCCTGCCGATCAAGCAGCAGCCGGTCTGGGCGGATCCGGATGCCGTCGGTGCGGCATCCGCGAAGATCGCCACCCTGCCGCCGCTGGTGTTCGCCGGCGAGGTGGACATCCTGCGCGATCGCCTCGCGCGGGCCGCCCAGGGCGACGCCTTCCTGCTGCAGGGCGGCGACTGCGCCGAGACCTTCGCGGGCGCCACGGCGCAGAACATCCGCGACCGGGTGAAGACGATCCTGCAGATGGCGGTGGTGCTCACCTACGGCGCCTCGAAGCCGATCGTCAAGATGGGTCGCATGGCCGGCCAGTTCGCCAAGCCGCGCTCGAGCGATACCGAGACCCGCGGCGACGTGACCCTGCCCGCGTACCGCGGCGACATCGTCAACGGCTACGACTTCACCCCGGAATCGCGCCAGGCCGACCCCGACCGGCTCGTCGAGGGCTACCACACCGCGGCATCCACCCTCAACCTGGTGCGCGCGTTCACGCAGGGCGGTTTCGCCGACCTGCGGCAGGTGCACTCCTGGAACAAGGGCTTCGCCGCGAACCCCGCCAACCGCCGCTACGAGCAGGTCGCGACCGAGATCGATCGCGCGATCAAGTTCATGGAGGCGGCCGGCGCCGACTTCGACGAGCTCAAGCGCGTCGAGTTCTACACGAGCCACGAGGGCCTGCTCATGGACTACGAGCGCCCGATGACGCGCATCGACTCGCGCACGGGCACGCCGTACAACACGAGCGCGCACTTCCTGTGGATCGGCGAGCGCACGCGCGACCTCGACGGCGCCCACGTCGACTACTTCTCGAGGGTGCGCAACCCGATCGGCGTCAAGCTCGGCCCGACCACCTCCGCCGACGACATGAAGCGGCTCATCGACAAGCTCGACCCCGAGCGCGAGCCCGGTCGCCTGACCTTCATCACCCGCATGGGTTCGGGCAAGGTGCGCGAGGCCCTGCCGCCGCTGCTCGAGGCGATCAAGGGCATGGATGCCACGCCGCTGTGGGTCTCGGACCCCATGCACGGCAACGGCCTGACCACGCCCAACGGCTACAAGACGCGTCGCTTCGACGATGTCGTCGACGAGGTCAAGGGCTTCTTCGAGGCGCACCGGGCGGCGGGCACCTACCCGGGGGGCATCCACATCGAACTCACCGGCGACGACGTCACCGAGTGCCTCGGCGG
>JBAQPI010000274.1:0-1588 GCA_049305635.1 Rhodoglobus sp.
GGGGAGGAAGGCTCCGTCGTTTCGGAAGGCAGCGCGCGGCCGCGGCGCTGCGGAAGACAGCGGGCGCGCCCGCAGCGCGCGGGCTCAGGCGCCGTTCGCGAGCCGCCACAGCCGGTCCCGCGACATCGGCAGCTCGTACGGGCGCACCCCGAGCGCGTCGCGGATCGCGTTGGCGAGCGCGGGGGCGACCGGGTTGTACGGCGCCTCGCTCATCGACTTGGCGCCGAGCGGCCCGAGCCCGTCGTGGGTCTCGGCGAAGTACACCTCGGTGACCGGGATGTCGGCGAACTGGGGCACGTGGTAGTTGCGGAACGCGGTCGTCAGCACCTGGCCCTCGTGGAGCAGCAACTCCTCGTAGAGGGCGGTGCCGATCGCCTGCGCGGTGCCGCCCTCGACCTGGCCGCGCAGCTGCTCCGGGTTGAGCACCGTGCCCGCGTCGGCGGCCTGGATCGATTGCAGGATGCACACCTCGCCCGTCGCCGGGTTGACCGCCACCCGGAAGGCGTGCACGTTGAACGCGACCGAGCGCGGGCTGCCGTCGTGCCTGCCCTCGGCGCGCAGCCCCGGCACCTGGCCCCGCTCGTCGATCATCGCGCGCAGCGTCAGGGCTGCGGCGTGCAGCGCCTTGCCGGCGACGACGACCCCCGCGGAGCCGAACGCGCCGGTGTCGTAGCCGACGGCATCCGTGTCGGATTGCACGATGCGGATGCGGTCGACCGGCACCCCGAGCGCGGTCGCCGCGAGCTGGGCGTGCACCGTCGTGGTGCCGTTGCCGAACTCCGCGGTGCCGACGCTCGCCAGATATGCCCCGTCGGGCATGAGCTCGATGGATGCCTCGGCGAAGTGCCCACGCGGTGCGATGGTCGCGATCATCGACAACGCCATGCCCTCGCCGACCGGCCAGCCCGGCGGGCCGAGCCGCGACCGGTCGAGCGCGCGTTCGGCGAGGTCGAGGCACTGGTCGAGCCCGTAGCTGGCCATCGAGAGGTCGGTCTGCGCCTCGGCCTCGGTGACCACGAAGCGGTCGCCTGGCACGATGACGTTGCGGCGCCGCAGCTCGAAGGGGTCGATGCCGAGCTTGCGCGCGAGCTCGTCCATCGCGGATTCGATGGCGTAGATCACCTGGCCGAGCCCGTAGCCGCGGAACGCGCCGGACGGCAGGTTGTTGGTGTACACCGACTGCGCCGACACGCGCTTGCTCGCGCAGCGGTACACCTCGATCGACTCGTGGATCGAATGGAACATCACCCCGATGCCGTGGTTGCCGTAGGCGCCGGTGTCCATGAGCTGGTCGACATCCATCGCGGTCAGGATGCCGTCGGCATCCGCGGCGAGGGTCACCGAGACCCGCATCGGATGCCGGGTCGGGGCGATCGTGAACTCGTCCTCGCGGGTGAACTCGTACTGCACCGCGCGCCCGGTGCGCAGCACCGCGAGGGTCACGAGGTCTTCGGTGAGCAGCTCCTGCTTGCCGCCGAAGCCGCCGCCGACGCGGGCGGCGAAGACCCGCACCCGAGCGGGGTCGAGCGCGAAGATGTGCGCGATCTCGTCGCGCACGAGGAACGGCACCTGGCTCGAGGTGCGCAGC
>JBAQPI010000275.1:0-3893 GCA_049305635.1 Rhodoglobus sp.
GCCACTACCTGCCCGTCTTCGCCCGGCTCGGCGCCTACGACAAGGGCGTGCTCGACCGCCTCCTGTTCGAGCGCCACGCCGACTACATCGAATACTGGGCGCACCAGGCCTCGGTCATCCCCATCGCCGATTGGCCGCTGTTCGGCTGGCGGCGGCGGTTCTACCGCGAGGTCAAGCCCGACCACGTCGAGTGGTCGCGCGAGCACGCCCCCATGCTCGAGTTCCTCAAGCGCGAACTGGCGGAGAAAGGCCCCCTCAGCGCCGGCCAGGTCGAGCACGAGCGGAACGAGCGGCGCGGACCCTGGTGGGGCTGGTCGGATGTCAAGACCGGCCTCGAGATCCTGTTCGACCGCGGCGAGGTGGTGGCATCGCATCGCAGGAACTTCGAGCGTCATTACGACCTGCCGGAGCGCAGGATCCCTGAGGCGCTGCTGCACCGCGAAGTGCCCGAGCGGGATGCCGTGCGCGAGCTCGTGCGCACCTCGGCTCGCGCGCTCGGCATCGGCACGGTGCGGGACATCGCCGACTACTACCGCATCCTGCAGACGCCCGCGAAGGCGGCGATCCTCGAACTCGTGGACGCCGGCGAACTGCTGCCGGTGACGGTGCCGGGCTGGGGCCGGCCGGCGTACCTGCATCGCGATGCCCGCATCCCGCGCCGCATCGAGGCGGTCGCGCTGCTCTCCCCCTTCGACCCGATCGTGTGGGAGCGCGAGCGCACGCTGCGCATGTTCGGCTTCCACTACCGCATCGAGATCTACACGCCCGCGCCGAAGCGGGTGTTCGGCTACTACACGCTCCCGCTGCTGATCGACGAGGCGCTCGCCGGGCGCATCGATCTCAAGTCGGATCGCCGGGCCGGGGTGCTGCTGGTGCAGTCCGCGTGGCGGGAGGGCGACGCGGCCGTCGACCTCGACCGCGTCGTCGCGCTCCTGCGCGCTACCGCGTCGTGGCAGGGCCTCGAGCGCGTGGAGGTGGCAGACCGGGGCGACCTCGCGGGCGAGTTGCGCGCAGCAGTGGGATAGGCACGGCACACGCACTTTCGCGATCCCGACCGACACGACCGACGACGCCTCAGTGGGCACGCTCATCGCGAATACGGTCGCCGCTCTCGGGGGCGTTGACATCGTGGTCAATTGCGCGGCGAAGCCGGCCACCGCAGGCACCTCGAATCTCCTCGCAGCCCTCGACGACGAGGGGTTCCGGCGGGACATGGAGACGAAGGTGCTCGGCTACGTGCGCACCGCCCGCGCGGCGGCCACGTGACGGCGGAGGAGGTCGCGGACATCGTCGCGTTCCTCTGTTCGTATCGCGCCGCCGCGATCGCGGGTGATGCGATCACCGTCGGTGGAGGCCAGCCGGGGGCCCGAGAGGGATCCCGCGCGGCGCTTGCCACGGCCATGCTCTGCCCTGTCTCTCACCCGGAACGCTCGCACAGTGAAGGACACCACGACGGCTTCGTGCGCGTCCTTCACTGTGCGAACGAATGCGAGGTCATCAATGCCGGGTCGCCGCGTGGAACCGCTTCGCGGCAAGGCACGACCGGCCGCGGCAAGGTGCGAACCGATGCCGCGGCAACGGAGCACGACCGCGGCCGCCGGGCGCAGGGCACGACGGTCTAGAACCCGCTGCCGATCTGGCCGAGCCGCTTGACGCGCTCGGCGATCGGCGGGTGGGTCGCGAACAGTCGGTCCATCAGGCCCGGCTTCATCGGGTCGCTGAACCACATGTGCGCCATCGTCGAGTTCTGTCTGACCATCGGCCGGCCGTAGGCGCCGATCTTGCCGAGCGCCGAGGCGAGCGCATCGGGATGCCGCGTGGTGAGCGCCCCCGTCGCATCGGCGAGGTACTCCCGCTGCCGTGAGATCGCCGCCTGCACGACCGCCGCCACGAGCGGAGCCACGAGGAACGCCGCGAGGCCGAAGATCAGCACGATCGGATTGTTGTTGTTGTTGTTGCGACCGAAGAACGCGAACCGCAGGAACATGTCCGAGATGAATCCGACCGCCACGACCAGGCCGAAGACGATCATCGAGACCCGGATGTCGTAGTTCTTGACGTGCCCGAGCTCATGCGCCATGACGCCCTCGAGCTCGTCGTCGGTGAGGATCTCCAGGATGCCGGTCGTCGCCGCCACCGAGGCGTGCTGCGGGTCCCGCCCGGTCGCGAAGGCGTTCGGCGCGGCGTCGTTGACGATGTAGACCTTGGGCATCGGCATGCCCTCGGTGATCGACAGGTTCTCGACGATGCGGTACAGCCGTGGGTTGTCCGCCTTCTGGATCTGCCTCGCCCCGCTCATCGAGATCGCCAGGCTGCTCGCCGCGAAGTACTGGAAGAGCGCGTACCCGGTCGAGATCACCAGGGTGATGATCACGATCGAGATGTCGTCGTAGATGTACGCCGCGAGCGCGCCGAGGCCCCCGATGATGAGGATGAACAGGATGATGATGAAGACGGTGTTGCGCTTGTTCTTCGCGATGGCGCGGTACATGGCTGCATTCTCCTACGGGCGACTGATCGATGGCCGAGACGGCCAACGGAGCTGGCGTCGCGGCGACGACGCGAAAGCGGCGTCGCTCCTAGCTCCAGCGCTCAGAACTGCACGCGGGGCGGCTCGGCGATCGCCGCGGCGTCGGCGACCTCGAAGAACTCGCGCTCGTGGAATCCGAGACCGCGCACGAAGAGCGTGTTCGGGAACACCTTGATCTTGGTGTTCAGTTCGCGCACACCGCCGTTGTAGAAGCGACGGCTGGCCTGGATCTTGTCCTCGGTGTCGACGAGCTCCTGCTGCAGCTGCAGGTAGTTCTGATTGGCCTGCAGCTGCGGGTACGCCTCAGCGACCGCGAAGATCGACTTGAGGGCGGCCTGCATGTGGTTCTCGGCGACCGCGGCATCCGCCGGTCCCTGCGCACTGAGAGTCTCGGCACGCGCCTTCGTGACGTTCTCGAACACGGCCTTCTCGTGCGCCGCATATCCCTTGACCGTCTCGATGAGGTTCGGGATGAGATCGGCACGGCGCTTGAGCTGCACCGTGATGTCGCTCCAGGCCTCATCGACTCGCACGTTGAGCCTGACGAGCCCGTTGTAGGTGGCCCACAGGTAGCCGCCGACGATGACGACGAGCAGCACGATGACGCCGATGACGATGAGGATCTCCATGGCGCCAACTATAGAGTACCCGCGCCCAGTCGCCTCTGTGCGCGCCCTGGGAACTCCTCCCCCGCGAGGGCGCTACGGCCCGAGCACGGCGTCGAGGTAGGGGTTGGCGAACAGCCGCTCGGGGTCGAGCCGGTCGCGCACCGCGAGAAAGTCGTCGAATCGCGGATACACGCCGCGAAGATACTCGGCGTCGCGCGTGTGCATCTTGCCCCAGTGCGGGCGCCCGCCATGGGCGACCATGATCTGCTCGACCGCCGCGAAGTACTCCGTGGGGTCGTTGCGCCAGTGGCGGTGCACGGCGACGTAGCCGGTGGCGCGTCCGGAGGCGGTGGAGAGCCAGAGGCCGTCGGCCGCGGAGGCGCGCACTTCGATCGGGAACTCGATGCGCCATCCCTCGCGATCGATGAGCTCGCGCACGGCCGTGACCGCCGCGGGGACCGCCTCCACGGGGATCGCGTACTCCATCTCCCGGAAGCGCACGCGGCGCGGGCTCGTGAAGACGTCGTGGGAGTCGTCGGTGAACTCGCGGTTGCCGGAGAGGCCGGTGGCGAGCCGGTTGATGCCGGGCACCGCGCGGGGGAACGCGCGGCCGAGCCCCAAGAGCATCCCGAACACCTCGTTGTCGGTGAAGCCGTCCTCGAGCGCCTCGCGGACGGCGCCGAGCGGTCTGCGCGGCGCATCGGCGCTCAGGCGCGTGTTGGTCTTGGTGAGCACCCGGTCGGAGTGCGGCCAGA
>JBAQPI010000276.1:0-3101 GCA_049305635.1 Rhodoglobus sp.
GAGCTCGGCCGAACTCGACACCGCCCTGCGGGCCGCGACCCGCGTGAGCTTCGACCGGCTCGACTCGGACGGCTGCATGTCGACCAACGACCAGGTCACGCTGCTGGCCTCCGGGGCCTCCGGGGTCACCCCGCCGCTGGCGGCCTTCACGGCGGTGCTCACCGAGTTGTGCCTGGACATCGCCACCCAGCTGCAGCGGGATGCCGAGGGCGCGAGCCACGACATCGCCGTGCGGGTCGTGAACGCCGCGAGCGAGGACGACGCCGTCGAGGTCGGCCGCTCGGTCGCGCGCAACAACCTGTTCAAGGCCGCGATCTTCGGCAACGATCCCAACTGGGGCAGGGTGCTCGCCGCGATCGGCACCACGGATGCCGCCTTCGACCCCTACGACGTCGACGTGAGCATGAACGGGGTGCGGGTCTGCCACGCCGGAGGCCCTGACCGGCCGCGCACCGAGGTGGACCTGTCGCCGCGCGCCGTCGACGTGCTCATCGACCTCAGGTCGGGCACCGCAGCGGCGACGATCCTCACCAACGACCTCACGCACGACTACGTGCACGAGAACAGCGCGTACTCCAGCTGATGGCCGATCACGACATCGCCGCGGCCAAGGCCGCCGTGCTCATCGAATCCCTCCCGTGGCTGCAGCGCCTCCACGGGGCGACGATCGTCGTGAAGTTCGGCGGCAACGCCATGATCGACGACGAGCTCAAGCGCAGCTTCGCGCAGGACATGGTCTACCTGCGCACCGTGGGGCTGCGGCCGGTCGTCGTGCACGGCGGGGGGCCGCAGATCACGGCCGAGCTCACGCGCCGCGGCATCCCGAGCGAGTTCCGTGGCGGATACCGGGTGACCACCGAGGAGTCGATCGGGATCGTGCGCCAGGTGCTCGCCGAGCAGGTCGGCGGCGAACTCGTCGGCCTCATCAATCAGCACGGTGCGCTCGCCGTCGGCATCTCCGGTGACGAGCACGGGCTCTTCGCCGGCGAGCGGCGCAGCACCGTGATCGACGGCGAGGAGGTCGATCTCGGCCTCGTCGGCGAGGTCACCGCGGTCGATCCGACGCGGGTGCTCGAGGTGCTCGACGAGGGGCGCATCCCGGTCGTGTCGACGGTGGCGAACGGGCCGGACGGGCTGCTCAACGTCAACGCGGACTCGGCCGCGGCATCCCTCGCCATCGCGCTCGGCGCGGCGAGACTCATCGTGCTCACGGACGTCGAGGGCCTCTACCGCGACTGGCCAGAGCGGGACTCGCTCGTCCCGGCGATCACCGCCGCGGAGCTCGCCGCACTGCTGCCGAGCCTGGAGTCCGGGATGATCCCCAAGATGACGGCCTGCCTCGATGCCGTGCGCGGCGGCGTGCCCACCGCATCGGTTATCGACGGCCGCGTGCCGCATTCGATCCTGTTCGAGATCTTCAACGGCAACGGCACGGAGGTGGTTCCCGCATGACCTGGCGCGACGACTACGCGGAGAGGATGATGCGCACCTTCCCGGTGCCGATGGCCGAGCTCGTGCGCGGCGAGGGCGCGGTCGTCTGGGACGAGACCGGCAAGCGCTACCTCGACTTCCTCGGCGGCATCGCCGTCAACGCCCTCGGACACGCGCATCCGGTGTTCGTCGAGGCGATCAGCCGCCAGGCCGCGGCGGTCGCGCACGTCTCCAACTACTTCGCGAGCGCACCGCAACTGGCGCTCGCCGAACGTCTGCTGCGCCTGACCGGCGCGGGGGCCGAGGGCCGCGTGTTCTTCGGCAATTCCGGCGCGGAGGCGATCGAGGCCGCGATCAAGCTCGCCCGGCGCACCGGGCGCCCGCGCATGCTCGCGCTCGAGAACTCCTTCCACGGGCGCACGATGGGCTCCCTCTCGCTCACCGGCAAGCCCGCGTTGCGCGAGCCCTTCGAGCCCCTCCTGCCGAACGTCGACCACATCGACTCGACGATCGAGGCCCTCGAGCAGGCCATCGGAGCGGATGTCGCGGCCCTCTTCGTCGAGCCCATCAAGGGCGAGGCGGGCGTCATCGACCTGCCCGAGGGCTACCTCGAGGCCGCGCGCGAGCTCACCGCGAAGCACGGCGTGCTGCTCATCCTCGACGAGATCCAGACCGGGGCCGGACGAACCGGCTCCTGGTTCGCGTTCCAGCGGCACGGGATCGTGCCCGACGCGATCGTGCTCGCCAAGGGCATCGGCGGCGGGATGCCGATCGGGGCGCTCGTGACCTTCGGCGCGGCATCCGAGCTGCTCACGCTCGGCCAGCACGGCTCGACCTTCGGCGGCAACCCGCTCGCGACGGCGACCGCCAACGCCGTGCTCGGCGAGATCGAGCGCGCGGGACTCGTCGAGAACGCTGCGCGGCGCGGGGCGCAGTTGCGCGAGGCGATCCTGGGGCTCCCACTCGTCGCCGAGGTGCGCGGCGAGGGGCTGCTCATCGGGGTGGGACTGAGCGCGCCGGTCGCGAACGCGGTCGTGGCCTCCGCGCTCGAGGGCGGACTCATCGTCAACGCCCCCAACGAGGACTCGATCCGGCTCGCGCCGCCGCTCATCATCGGCGACGACGAGATCGCGGAGTTCCTCGAGCGGTTCACCGCGGCACTGGAGGCGAACGCATGACCCGGCACTTTCTTCGCGACGACGACCTGAGCCAGGCCGAGCAGACGGCGGTGCTCGACCTCGCCGAGCAGATGAAGGCCGATCGCTGGGGCCGCAAGCCCCTCGCCGGGCCGCAGACCGTCGCGGTGATCTTCGACAAGTCCTCGACGCGCACGCGCGTCTCCTTCGCCGTGGGCATCGCCGACCTCGGCGGCCAGCCGCTCATCATCGCGACCGCCTCGAGCCAGCTCGGCGGCAAGGAGAGCCCCTCCGACACCGCCCGCGTCCTCGAGCGGCAGGTCGCCGCGATCGTCTGGCGCACCTATGGCCAGGCCGGACTCGTCGAGATGGCGGCCGACACGACCGTGCCGGTGATCAATGCCCTCAGCGACGAGTTCCACCCCTGCCAGGTGCTCGCAGACCTGCTCACCATCCGCGAGCACAAGGGTCGGCTCGCGGGGCTCACCGTCACCTTCCTCGGCGACGGGGGCGACAACATGGCGCACTCCTACC
>JBAQPI010000277.1:0-6788 GCA_049305635.1 Rhodoglobus sp.
CGCTCCACCTGCCCGCGCTCGTTGCGCACCTCGATCGCGCCCGCGGCATCCGCGTTCGGCGCCGTGTACGTCAGTTGCGCGGGGGAGGCGGCCGGCTGCGCGAGACCGCGGGCCTGCACGCCGGCGCCGCCCGTGACCTCCACCTCGAGGTTGAACAGGAAGCCGACCGACTCCTCGCGGATGGAGGCCATCATCGACTGGTAGAGCCCGAAGCCCTCGCGCTGGTACTCCACGAGCGGGTCGCGCTGCGCCATCGCGCGCAGGCCGATGCCGTCCTTGAGGTAATCCATCTCATAGAGGTGGTCGCGCCAGCGACGATCGATGACGCTGAGCACGACCCGGCGCTCGAGCTCGCGCACCGCGGCCTCGCCGAGCTGCTGCTCGCGGCGGTCGTAGGCGATCTTCGCGTCCGAGAGCACCTCGCGCGCGAGGAACTGGGTGGTGACCTTGTTGCGAGTGCCGGCCTCGGCGAGCACCTCGTCGATGGTCAGCGTGATCGGGTAGAGCGTCTTGAGCTCGGCCCACAGCGCCGGCAGGTCCCAGTCCTCCGAATGCCCCTCGGCGGTGTGCACCTCGACGACCTCGGTGATGACGTCTTCGAGGAAGTGCTGCACGCGATCCTTGAGGTCGTCGCCCTCGAGGATGTGGCGGCGGTCCCCGTAGATCGCCTCGCGCTGCCGGTTGAGCACGTCGTCGTACTTGAGCACGTTCTTGCGGATCTCGGCGTTGCGGGCCTCGACCTGCGACTGCGCGGAACGGATGGCGCGGCTGACGACCTTGGACTCGATGGCGAGATCGTCCGGCACGTTGCTGCGGCCCATCAGCGCCTCGGCAGCGCCCGAGTTGAACAGCCGCATCAGGTCGTCCTGCAGCGAGAGGTAGAAGCGGCTCTCGCCTGGGTCCCCCTGGCGGCCGGAACGACCGCGCAGCTGGTTGTCGATGCGCCGCGACTCGTGGCGCTCGGTGCCGAGCACGTAGAGCCCGCCGACCTCGATGACCTTCGCCGCCTCGATCTCGACCTCGCGCTTGACGGCCTCGTAGACCGCGTCCCATTGCGCCTCGTACTCGTCCGGGGTGTCGATGGGACTGAGCCCGCGGCCGTTCATCTGCGCGACGGCGAGGAACTCCGCGTTGCCGCCGAGCATGACGTCGGTGCCGCGACCGGCCATGTTGGTGGCGACCGTGACCGCGCCGAGCCGGCCCGCCTGGGCGATGATCGCGGCCTCACGCGCGTGGTTCTTGGCGTTGAGCACCTCGTGTTTGACGCCCTTCTTGGCCAGCAGCTTGGAGAGCAACTCGCTCTTCTCCACGCTCGTCGTGCCCACGAGCACCGGCTGGCCGGCGGCGTGACGGCGCACGATGTCCTCGACGACCTGCTCGAACTTGGCCTGCTCGTTCTTGTAGACCAGGTCGGACTGGTCCTTGCGCAGCATCGGCTTGTTGGTCGGGATCGGCACGACGCCGAGCTTGTAGGTGGACATGAACTCGGCCGCCTCGGTCTCGGCGGTGCCGGTCATGCCGGAGAGCTTCTCGTAGAGCCGGAAGTAGTTCTGTAGCGTGACCGTGGCGAGGGTCTGGTTCTCGGCCTTCACGGCGACCCCCTCCTTGGCCTCGATCGCCTGGTGGATGCCCTCGTTGTAGCGGCGGCCCATCAGGATGCGGCCGGTGTGCTCGTCGACGATGAGCACCTCGCCGTTCATCACGACGTAGTCCTTGTCTTTCTTGAACAGGGCGCGCGCCTTGATGGAGTTGTTCAGGAAGGAGATGAGCGGCGTGTTCGCGGACTCGTAGAGGTTGTCGATGCCGAGGTAGTCCTCGACCTTCTCGATGCCCGGCTCGAGCACGCCCACCGTGCGCTTCTTCTCGTCGACCTCGTAGTCGACGTCGGGGATGAGCCTGGTCGAGATGTTCGCGAACTCGGTGAACCAGCGGTTGGCTTCGCCCGAGGACGGGCCGGAGATGATCAGCGGCGTGCGCGCCTCGTCGATGAGGATCGAGTCGACCTCATCGACGATCGCGTAGTGGTGTCCGCGCTGCACCATGTCCGGCGCCTGCCAGGCCATGTTGTCGCGCAGGTAGTCGAAGCCGAACTCGTTGTTGGTGCCGTACGTGATGTCCGCTGCGTACTGCTCGCGACGCTCCGCCGGGGTCTGGCCGGAGAGGATGACGCCGGTCGTCATCCCGAGCGCGCGGTAGACGCGCCCCATGAGCTCGGACTGGTAGCTGGCGAGGTAGTCGTTGACGGTGATGACGTGCACACCGCGGGCCGGGATCGCGTTGAGGTAGGCCGCGAGCGTCGCCACGAGGGTCTTGCCTTCGCCCGTCTTCATCTCGGCGATGTTGCCGAGATGCAGTGCGGCGCCGCCCATGAGCTGCACGTCGAAGTGGCGCATGCCGAGCGTGCGCACGGCGGCCTCGCGGACGGCGGCGAAGGCCTCGGGCAGCAGGTCTTCGAGGGACTCGCCCTTCGCGTAGCGCTCCCGGAACTCCACGGTCTCGTGTTTGAGGTCCTCGTCGGTCAGCGACCGGAAGTCGTCTTCGAGGTGGTTCACCGCGTCCGCGTGGTTCTTGAGGCGGCGTAGCAGCCGACCTTCACCGACACGGAGCGCGCGCTCGAGTACGTTGGCCACCGATTACTCCACTCGTCCGGGTCTGTTACCGGCTCGTAATAGTACCAACGGCAGCCTGCGACGCTCGCTCAGCAGGGCTACCCCGCGCTCGCCCTGCGCGAACCGCGCCGCGCGGGCTGCGCTTCGTCGGCGAGCGAGATCACCCCGTAGTCCCAGCCCTTGCGCCGGTAGACGACGCTCGGCCGGTCGGTCTCGGCATCGATGAAGAGGAAGAAGTCGTGCCCGACGAGCTCCATGTGGTCCAGCGCCTCCTCGACCGTCATCGTGGAGCTGGGGAACACCTTCTTGCGAATGACGACCGGCGAGTAGCCCTCCTCTCCCGGCTCGGGCATGGACTGCACGGGGATCTCCCCCGTCGCGACGGCCTCGAGCACGTCCGGGCTCGCCGGCGTGATGTCGATGACGCTGAAGCCGCCTGCGGAGGCCTCGCGCAGCGACACGGGGCGGTGCTGGCCGCGATGCACCTTCCGGCGATCCTTGGATTGGCGGATGCGCTCGACGAGTTTGGCCAACGCCAGGTCGAACGCGACGTACTTGTCGGAGCCGGCCGACTCGGCGCGCACGAGCGGCCCCGGCCCGACCAGGGTCAGCTCGACCCTGTCCTCGCCGGTCGCCCCCCGGGTCTCGTGGTGGCGCGACACCTTCACCTCGAACGCGATCGCCCGTTCCGCGAGATGCTCGACCTTCTCGGCCTTCTCCATCGCGTAGTCGCGGAAGCGGTCGGTAACCCCCAGGTTCCGTCCGGTGATGGTGATGTCCATGGCGACCTCCCAGCCCTCATGCGCTGCCGCCGGGGCTGAAGGAGCCAGTCCGGGCGGAACTGTCTTGCGCGCCTCGAGGCCCACGGTAGTCCTGTCCGGTCGTCGTGTCACGGGTCGGATGCCGCCTCGCGGTGAATGCCAAGGTGGCAGCCCCCAGCACGGTTCCGCCGGCCGCCCGAATCGCCCGCGCGGCCTCGTCGAGCGTCGCGCCCGTGGTGAGCACGTCATCGACGATGAGGAACGAGCGGCCGGCGAGAGACCGGGTCGCGGCGAGCGCGCCGCGCAGGTTCGCTGCCCGGTGCTCGACGCCGAGGCTCTTCTGCCTCGCCGTGCCGCGGCTGTGCCGCAGCACGCGTGACGGTCGCAGTCCGGCCCGCCGGGCCAGCAGTGCCACAGGGTCGTAGCCGCGCCGGCGGTAGGCCGAGCGGCTCGTCGGCACGGTGACCAGTTCCACGGCCCCCTCCGGCGCGGCGGCGGCGAGCGCGGCGGCGAGGGGCTGCGCGAGCTGGACGGCGACATCCGTGCGCTCCTGCTCCTTGAAGGCGAGCAGGACGCGCCGCACGACGCCCGCGTACTCGAGCGCCGTCCAGACCCTCAGTCCACTCGCGGTCGTGCGCAGGGCGGGCCGCGGCGCAAGGGCGACCGCGCAGTCGGCGCACAGCCCCCGGTCCGCCGCACCGCAACCGGCGCACTCGACGGGGAACAGCACCGCCCAGGCATCGAGGACCGCGTCACGCCACGTCACCCCGACATCCTTCGGCCCCTGTGACGGCGGGCGGGGCGCCGCCGCGATCCCGTGGAGAACTACTGCTTGGTCGCCAGGAAGGAGGCGGGGATGAGCGTCGACACCCAGCCCGCGCTGCCCTGCGGCCGCCACAGTTCGCCGCCGGCGAGCACCCGGATGCCGTCAGTGCCGTTGTTGCCGCCGACGATGGTCGAGCCCGCTGCGGCCTGGCCGAGCGAACTCGCAGGGCCGCCGATCCCGAAGACACTCACCTCCCCGTCGGCCGCGAGGGTGGCGACCGAGCGGTCGTCGACCCAGGTCGCGTCGACGGGACCGGCGGTGCCGACCGGCAGCTCGAGGAGGGGGCCGAGTGCGATCGGCACGTTGTCCTGCCGGATGATGCCCGCCACGACGAGCCTCGGTCCGGTCGGGGCGGTGAGGTACACGAGCAGACGGGTGCCGTCGCGGGAGACATCCATCGAGACCACGGAGGCGTTCGCGGGGAGGGCCGACTGCACGGGATGCGACGCGCCGTCGAGCTCGAACGTCACGACCGAGGCGGCGTTGCCGCCCTGCACCGACCAGACGAACCGGAACGGGTCGAGGGACGGCGCGATGAGGCCGGGGCGTGCATCGAGCGGCAGGGCGTCCTCGCCGAGGGTGGCGACGCCGACGCTGCCATCGCCGGCGCGGAACGCCACGACGCCGAGGTCGGCGGAGAGCACCGCCGTGGTCGCGCCCGCGGCGACGACCTTGTCGCTCAGGTTCTCGATCGCGACGATGCCGTCGCCGCCGTCGAAGCCGAACCGGTCGGCGAGACCCACGAGGGCCGCACCGTCGACCGAGGGGTCCACGAACGCGGACGTGCCGCTCGGGTCGGGCGTCGGCAGCTCACGGCCGCCGACCGTCATGGTCACGTTCGGGGTGTCGAGGGTGGCCGCGAGCTGCTGGCGCATCCAGTCGCGCTCCTGCGCGGAGGCGGCGAGCGCCTCGGGGCTGAGGTCGACGGTCGCGCTCGAGCCCGTGACCACCACCGAGCCGTTCCCGAGCGCGGTCGCGACCGGGAACGCCGTCTGCACGACGCCCTGCTGCAGCCAGTCGCTCGGCCCGGCCAGGAGGGCCCCCACGACGCGGATGGGGGCCGTGGCCCTCGCCGGGAACCAGCGCACGTCCGGCACCAGGTAGCCGTGGCTCGGGTCGAAGAAGTACAGCGCCTGCTCCCGGAACGCGACCTCGAAGCTCGAGGCGGAGAGCACGATGCCGTCCGCCGCCTGGCTGATGCGCCACTCACCGTCGACCTGAGCGAAGCCGAACGTGAGGGTCTGGCTGGAGACGTCACGCTGCGCCGTGTAACGACCATCGCCGTCGACGGTCGCGCGGCTGGCCACGGTGTAGGACAGGGTGTCGGTCGTCGCCCCGGGCGAGACGCTGGCCGTCGAGCGGATGATCGTGCTCGCGTTCGGCTTCCAGCTCACCTCGAGCCCCGGGGTGAGGAACTGCTTCGCGATCGCGTAGTCGTTCTGCGGGCTGCGCACGGCCTGCATGAAGTCGGTGAGGATCTGCTGCTGATCGGAGCCCGGCACCGGCCCGGAGGCGAGCACGACGACCTCGGGGTCGAGCTGCTCGTCGATGACGGGGCCCGGCAGCACCCCACCGGACATCGGGATGCCGACGCAGCCCGCGAGCGCCAGCACGAGCAGCGCGATGCCTCCCGTGAGCGCTCCCCTACGCATCCGCGGCCTCCTCGAGCGGAAGGGCGTCATCCGGTGGCAGTTCGAGGGGGGACGAGACCAGTTCGGCACCGCGGACGCGAGGCAGCGTCAGGCGGAAGCACGAGCCCCGCCCCGGCGCCGACCACACCTCGAGCCAGCCGCCGTGCAAGGCGGCGTCCTCGAGGGCGATCGCGAGGCCCAGTCCGGTGCCGCCCGTGGAGCGCTGGCGGGACGGGTCGGCGCGCCAGAACCGGTCGAAGACGCGGTCGATGGCCTCGGGCGTCATCCCGACGCCGTAGTCGCGCACCGCGATCGCGACGGCGTCCGCGTCGGAATCGACCCACACGACGATGGGCTTGCCCTCGCCGTGGTCGATCGCGTTGCCGAGCAGGTTCTGCAGGATGCGGCGGATGCGACGCGAGTCCACCTCCGCCTCGAAGTAGCCGCCCGGGGCCACCAGTCGCAGTTGCGAGCCCTTGGACTCCGCGAGCGCGCGCACCATGTCGATCGCGTCCTCGACGAGGCGCACCAGGTTGGTGGGTTCGGCATCCATCTCGACGGCGCCGGCGTCGTACCGGCTCATCTCGAGCAGGTCGGCGAGGAGGGTCTCGAAGCGCTGCACCTGGGTGTGCAGCAGTTCGGCGGTGCGCGCCGTGGCGGGCGGGAAGCTCTCCCGCTGGTCGTAGAGCACGTCGCCGGCGAGCCGGATCGTGGTCAGCGGCGTGCGCAGCTCGTGGGAGACGTCGGAGACGAAGCGCTGCTGCAGCTGCGAGAGCGCCGCGAGGCGGGTGATCTGATTCTGCAGGCTCGTGGCCATGCCGTTGAAGGAGCGCGCGAGCGTCGCGATGACGTCCTCGCCCTTCACCGGGATGCGCACCGTCAGGTCGCCGGCCGCGAGCCGCTCGCTCGTCTCCGCCGCGAGCTGCACGGGTCCCACGACGAGCCGCACCACGATGAAGGT
>JBAQPI010000278.1:0-5470 GCA_049305635.1 Rhodoglobus sp.
GGCGACGGCGTTCAAGCTCGCCGCCGAGCCGGAGTTCAAGGAACGTCAGGAGCGTACGATCCGCGGCGCCCAGATCCTCGCGGCGCGACTGGTGGAGCCCGATGCGAAGGCTGCCGGCATCGACGTGCTCACGGGCGGCACCGATGTGCACCTCGTGCTCGTCGACCTGCGGGCCTCGGCGATCCACGGGCAGGACGCCGAGGACATCCTGCACTCGGTCGGCATCACGGTGAACCGTAATTCGGTGCCCAACGACCCCCGCCCGCCGATGACACCCTCGGGCGTGCGCATCGGCACGCCCGCGCTCGCGACCCGCGGCTTCGGGGATGCCGAGTTCACCGAGGTCTCCGACATCATCGCGCACGCGCTCATGCCGAACCCGGATGTCGCGGCCCTGAGCACCCGCGTGCTGAAGCTCACCGACGGCTTCCCGCTCTACCCGGGTCTCACGAGTCCCGGGAGCTGGGCCTGACCGCGTGACCGCGATCACCCTCGACGGCGTCGCGACCGCGACCGCGATCAAGGGCGAGCTCGCCTCGCGGATCGCGGCCCTGCGGGCGCGCGGGGTGGTCCCGGGGCTCGGCACCCTGCTGGTCGGGGATGACCCGGGCTCGCTCTCCTACGTCGCCGGCAAGCACCGCGACTGCGCCGAGGTCGGGATCGAGTCGATCCGCGTCGACCTGCCGGCCACGGCATCCGCCGCGGACGTGCGCTCGGCGATCGCCGACCTCAACCAGAACCCCGCCGTCTCGGGTTACATCATGCAACTGCCCCTGCCTGCTGGCCTCGATGAGAACGCCATGCTCGAGCTCATCGATCCCGAGAAGGACGCCGACGGCCTGCACCCCACCAACCTGGGGCGCCTGGTGCTCGGGGTGGAGGGCGAGCTGCACTCTCCGCTGCCGTGCACGCCCGTAGGGCTCGTGGAACTGCTGCGCCGCAACGGTGTGCCGATCGTCGGCCGGCACGTGACGATCGTGGGCCGCGGGCTCACCGTGGGGCGACCGCTGGGACTCGTGTTCACGCGCAAGGGCATCGACGCGACCGTGACCCTCACGCACTCGCGCACGGTCGACCTGCCGGCCGAGGTGCGCCGGGCCGACATCGTGGTCGCGGCGCTCGGCGTGCCGCACTTCATCCAGCCGGACTGGGTCAAGCCGGGCGCGGCCGTGCTCGACGTCGGGGTGACGCGCGTGGGGATGACCGATTCGGGCCGCGCGCGGCTGCACGGCGACGTGCATCCCGATGTCGTCGAGGTCGCCGGCTGGCTCTCACCGAACCCCGGCGGGGTCGGCCCGATGACGCGCGCGATGCTGCTGCAGAACGTCGTGCAACTCGCCGAGTACTGAGCGGCTGCCGCCTGAGCGGCTACAGCCCGAGGGTGTTGACCTCGCAGAAGCCCGGGTCCTGCCGCAGGCCGGGCCAGGTGCGCACGAGGGTGCTGCGGGTCTTGCCCTCGTCGGAGACCGAGATGCGGCACTGGGTGATCATCGCGTCCTCGTCGATGACCCCGAAGCCGTAGGCGAAGGTCGCCCAGCCGCCCGGCTCGTCGGGTTCGACGTCGGAGGGCAGCGGCGAGACCGCGAGGCTCACACCTGGCACGAAGCCCTGCACACTGGTGCAGAACGCGTGGAACGGCTCGACGTCGCCGAGGAACACGGATGTCCCGGCCATCGTCACCACGAACTGCGGCGTGTCCTCCCATACCTGGCCCGCCGCAGAGGTGTCCGTCGCCGTGATCTCGGAGACCAGGAAGGACTCGTCGCCGAGGTTCTCGCGCCAGTCCCCGCACTGCTCATCGAGCAGGCCCTCGACGCCGTCGAGTTCGTCGAGGCCGTCGACCGGCAGGTAGACGGTCTGCTTGAGGTTGGCGGTTGCGCCGTCGGGGGAGGTGAGCTTCGCGGCGACAGTGAACAGCACCTCGCCCTCGAAGCCGGGCGCCGGGGTGCGGGTGGGAGCCGGTGTCGGTGTCGGAGTGGGGGTGCTCGCCTGCGTACGGGTGGGCGTGGGACTCGGCGTCGGGCCGCCCGGGATCTCGAAGGTGCCGCATCCGGTCGTCACGAGAATCGCCGCGATCGCGAACGCTGGCAGGAGGCGGTTCATGGCGATGAGCCTAGCGCCCGCGCGGCCTAGGCTGGACCGCGTGAAACCGCCCACCGGAGAACAGCACGTCATCACGCGCGGTGCGGCCAGGGCCGTGATCACCGAGCTCGCGGCGAGCCTGCGCGAGCTTTCGATCGACGGCGTCGAGCTCGTGCAGCCCTACCCGCAGCAGGGCCTACCGCCCTTCGCCGCAGGCCTCGTGCTCGTGCCATGGCCGAACCGTGTCGCGGACGGCCGATGGGTGCTCGACGGGGTGACGCAGCAGCTCGACATCACCGAGGTCGACCGCCAGAACGCCATCCACGGCCTGCTGCGCAACGGCGCGTACCGGCTGACCGAGCGCACCGACGACAGCGTCACCCTCGCCGCCGCGGTCTTCCCGCAGCACGGCTACCCCTTCCATCTCGAGACGATCGTGCGCTACGCCCTCGTCGACGACGGCCTCGAGGTCACGCACGGCGTGACGAACGTCGGCTCTGGCACGGCGCCCTACGCCGTCGGCACCCACCCCTTCCTCAAGCTCGGCGATGTGCCGACCGGCGAGCTCACGCTCGTGGTGCACGCCGGCACACATGTCGAGGCGGATGCCCGCCTCAACCCCATCCGCGAACACGACGTCGCCGGCACCGAGTGGGACCTGCGCACGCCGCACCGCGTCGGCGAGCTGCGCCTCGACGACGCCTTCGGCGGGGTGCGCACTCTCGACGGGGTGAGTGCCGTGCTGCGCGCGCCGGACGGTCGAGAGGTGCGACTGCGCCAGGACCACGGGTTCGGCTACCTGCAGGTCTTCACGACGAACGGGTTTCCGGGCGCGGACGTCGCGATCGCGCTCGAGCCCATGACGGCTCCCGCGAACGCGTTCAACTCGGGGCTCGGCGTGCGGTGGCTCGAACCCGGGCAGTCGTGGAGCGTGGGCTGGGGCATCCAGTACGCCTCATGACGACTCCGCAGATCCGCCGCTGGCGCCGTTACCTCGCCGCCGAGCGCGCCGAGGCCGCCATCTACCGCGACCTCGCCTCCCGTCGGACGGGCGAGGAGCAGGAGATCCTGCTCGCCCTCGCCGACGCCGAGCGGCGTCACGAGCAGCACTGGCTCGCCTTGCTCGGCGAGCACGCGGGCGAGCCGAAGCGTGACCTGCGCACCGCCTTCCTGGGTTTCTTCGCCCGCCGCTTCGGCTCGGTGTTCGTGCTCGCCCTCGCCCAGCGTGCCGAGGCGCGCTCGCCGTACGAGTCCGACGCCGACGCGACGACGCAGATGGCCGCGGACGAGCGCATCCACGAGGAGGTCGTGCGCGCCCTCGCCGCGCGCGGACGGCAGCGGCTCTCGGGCACGTTCCGCGCCGCGGTGTTCGGCGCGAACGACGGCCTCGTCTCCAACCTCGCCCTCGTGCTCGGCATCAGCGCCGCCGGCCTCCCGAATCACGTGGTGCTCCTGACAGGGCTCGCCGGTCTCCTCGCCGGCGCGCTCTCGATGGGCGCGGGCGAGTACGTCTCCGTGCGCTCCCAGCGGGAGCTGCTGGATGCCACGACCCCGAACGCCCACGGCGAGGAGGCACTGCCTCACCTCGATGTCGACGCGAACGAGCTGGCCCTCGTCTACCGGGCGCGCGGCATGTCGCCGGAGGCGGCGAAGGTGCACGCCGACCTCATCATCGCGGGCATCGAGCGGATGCCGCGGCCCGAGGGCGTGCAGCACGAGTCGGTGGGCACCTCCCTGGGCGCCGCGGTCTCGAGTTTCGCGTTCTTCGCCTCCGGGGCGATCGTGCCCGTGCTGCCCTACCTGTTCGGCGCCGAGGGCCTGACGGCGGTCGTCCTCGCCGCCGTGCTCGTGGGCGTCGCGCTGCTCGTGACGGGCTCGATCGTCGGCCTGCTCTCGGGCACCTCGGCGCTGGGGCGGGCGCTGCGCCAGCTCGCGATCGGCTACGGCGCCGCCGCGGCGACGTACCTGCTCGGGCTGCTGTTCGGGGTCACCGCGCGGTGAGACCGTCGGGCCGACGGGCGCGAGCGGTGGCCGCGACCTCTGCGGTGCCGGCCCTACCGAACTCGGCCGCAACGCCGAACGCCGCGAATCCGACGGTCACGATGAGCGGCGTCTCGTATGGGGCGACGTCCACGGAGATCCCGCGACGCGACCTGCCCTCCATGGTCGTGAACGTGCATTCGGCGATCGCGCCGATCTCGTTCCATGGCATGAGCAGCAGTTCCTGCGTGCGCCGGCCCGGCGACCACGCCGAGATGCCGCGGTCGTCGATGAGGGCGGCGAACCATCCCCGGCTCACGTCGGCGGTGTATCCCTTCGCCGCCATGTAGGCGGGAAGGTCCGGCGCGAGCGTCGCCTGCCGTGCGGCGAGGAGGACGAGCCCCTGCGGGTGCAGGCGCTCGAGCCGGCGCAGCGCGATGGCGTGGCGCAACGGCTGCACGGCGAGCAGTGCGAGCAGCACCCAGACCGCAGCGAGCGCGATGACCGGCGCGAGGCCGCCGCTGTTACGTGCCGCCAGGAAGGTCGAGCCGACGACCGCGATGCCGGAGGCGGCAGCGACGGCGATCAGGGCGACCACGAGCGCCGTTCGGCGGAAACGGGTGATCGCGCGCATCGCCTCTACGGTAGCGCGACCGTCCGCTGCCGGATCACACGCTCGGCTGCAGCTCGGCGAGCAGCGCTTCGACGCGGCGCTTGATGTCGTCGCGGATGGGACGTACCTGCTCGAGGGACTTGCCCTTCGGGTCGGTGAGCTCCCAGTCCTCGTAGCGCTTGCCGGGGAAGATCGGGCAGACGTCGCCGCAGCCCATGGTGATGACGACATCCGAGTCCCGCACCTGCTCGGTGGTCATGAGCTGGGGCACGCCCTGCGAGATGTCGATGCCCTCCTCGGCCATGGCCTGGATCGCGACGGGGTTGATCGTCTCGCCGGGCTCGGAGCCGCCGGAGCGCACCTCCACGGCGCCGCCGGAGAGGGCCTTCATGTAGCCAGCGGCCATCTGCGAGCGGCCGGCGTTGTGGATGCAGACGAAGAGGACGACGGGCTTCATACCAAAAGCATAGATGATGGTCTATGTATTTGTCGCGTCCAGTTCGGCGAGGAGGGAACGGACGCGGCGGTCGATGTCGTCGCGCACCCCGCGCACGCCGTCCATCGAGAGCACGGCGGGATCCGGGAGGTCCCAGTCGAGGTAGCGGCGGCCCGGGTAGATCGGGCAGGCGTCGCCGCAGCCCATCGTCACGACGATGTCGGCCGCGCGCACGACCTCGTCGGTGAGCGGTTTGGGGTACTCGCCGGCGAGGGAGACGCCGATCTCACCGAGCGCCGCGGCGACCTTCGGGTCGATCGCCCCCGCCGGCTGCGATCCCGCCGTGAGCACCTCGACCC
>JBAQPI010000279.1:0-4786 GCA_049305635.1 Rhodoglobus sp.
GCGCGCGAGGCGCCGAGGCGAGACCGCGTCGATCTTCCTGCCGAGCGTGCCGTCGCTGCTCGCGCTCGCGACCCAGCTCGAGCTCGAACGCGACCACGCCCTCGACCGCGCGAAGGCCGACGATCCGCTCCTCGACGACGCGCTGCTGAAGGCCCGGCAGCGCGAGCAGTCGACGAGCGATGTGCTCACCGAGGATTCCGCCTGGGAGGCGATTCAGTCCGATGCGAACTTCGACCGCGTGCTCTACGACGGCGAGGAGTTCGGCTTCGCCGCGCCGACCGGCAGCGACGAGGAGCTCGACTTCATCGGCCTGCCCGGCATCCTCGAACCCGAGCAGGTTCGGGACCTGCTGCGGCAGCGCCAGGCGAGGCAGTCGCGCCGTGCGACCGCGCGCCCGGCCGAGGAACGGCCCCAGCCGCTCTACCGCGATCTCAAGGAGCAGCGCAAGCTCCTGAACTCGCTCGTGGGCATGCGCGCGAGGCTCTCCGGGGAGCCGCACGGCCTCATCCACGCCGAGTTGCGGCGCGTGTGCGGCGGACCGGCGGTCGCGCAGGCGAGTATCACGCAACTGCAGTCCCGCATCGACTATCTGCGGAAGGGCCTGCGGAAGTAGTCGAGTCGGGACGTCCGACCCTACGGTGCCGCGGGGCGGTGCCCCATCATGTCACCATGACCGAAGCTCTCGCGATGAAGACCGCGCATCAACGGAAGCCGCTCGGACACCGGGTGTGGTTCAAGATCGTGCTCGCGGCGCTCTTCTTCGCTCCCGCCGTCGTGGAGACCGGATACGACCCAGCGAGCACGACGCAACTCATCGCAACGGTGCTCAGCCGTCCCATGACGCTTTCCGTGCCGGCACTCCTGCCGGTGGCGAAGGGCCTGCTCCTGCTGGTAGCGATCGTGCCCTTCTTCGTCCGGCGCAACACGAGCCGGATCGTGCTCGGCTACTACGCGCTCGCCCTCATCGTCACCGGAGTCTTCCAGAACATGTCATTCACCGACGACTACGGTTTCGCGTGGCTGCTCGGCAACACCCTCCTCGAGGTCGTCGTCGCGGGTTACTGCCTCGCGGATGTCGTGCGAAGTCGCAGCGTGATCTCCCGGGACATGGTGAACCCGGCCAGGCTCTGGCTCCTCGTGCCGATGGCGGTCGCGCTTCTGTTCCCCTACAACTTCGCATCGATCCAGCAAGAGCAGGTCGTGCATCCGGACTTCGGTCTCGCCCTCCTGTACAACGATGCCGGCGTGACCTACTGCATGATCACTCCCGTCATCCTCGGCATCATGGTCATCTTCTCCCGGGGCGTGGAGAGCGGGCTGCTCTCGGGCGTCTCCTTCGTCGCCGCCGGGTTCGGCGCGTTCAACATGGTGACCTGGTTCGCGTTCCAAGCGCAGAACTGGTGGATGGGCGTCTTGCATCTGCCGCTCGTGGTGATTGCGGTATACGGGCTGGTACTCGCCCGGAAAGCGCGCACCACCGGCCAGCCCGCATGACACGTGAAGGCTGCGCCGACGGCATCCCGGCAATGGGAAACGCCCCGGCTGTCATAGCCGGGGCGTTTCCTTACTGAGCTCTCAAGTTCAGAGGGGGCGGATGTTCTCCGCCTGGGGACCCTTGGGCCCCTGTGTGATGTCGAACTCGACCTTCTGGTTCTCGTCGAGCGACTTGTAGCCGCTCGTCGCGATGGCCGAGTAGTGGGCGAACACGTCAGGACTTCCGTCCTCGGGGGCGATGAAGCCGAATCCCTTTTCCGCGTTGAACCACTTGACGGTACCTGTTGCCATGCAAACTCCTCCAGGAGTCTCAAACCGACCCCGACAGCCGGGGCCTACCGCAGGCTCCATGAGGAAGCCCTTGGTGTGCTCAGGCTATAGCAGGTTTCGCTGCGCGTGGCCAGTTGTGACGAAACCGGTGCGAGATGGTAACAAGGCGTTTGCCGCCCGTTCGTCAACGGAAGTCCCTCGATCGCGTGCGCGGTGCCATCGCCAGGAGTTCGAACTGGTCCGCGAGCACGTTCGTGACCCCCTCCGCCGAGCGCTCCAGGATGCCGCGCACGACGAGTGCCGGGGAGTCCCGCACCACGCGGCGGTGACGCGTCCACACGCCCACGCTGCAGATCACGTTGACGAGACCCGTCTCATCCTCGATGTTCAGGAAGGTGATGCCGCTCGCCGTCGCCGGCCGCTGACGGTGGGTGACGACCCCCGCGA
Organism: Rhodoglobus sp.; assembly: GCA_049305635.1. GTDB lineage: Bacteria > Actinomycetota > Actinomycetes > Actinomycetales > Microbacteriaceae > Rhodoglobus. The sequence continues at coordinate 2,212 of JBAQPI010000279.1, forward strand.
TGCGCACCCGGCGGCCCGGTTCTGCTGTGGCGAGCTGGGCGGCGCTCAGGATGCCCTGCTCACCGAGCGCCGGCCGCAGGTGCTCGACGGGGTGGCTGTCGGGGGAGAGGCCAGTGGCCCACAGGTCGCTCATCACCTCATCGACCGGGGAGGGCATCCCGAACAGCGGCGGCTGGACCGCGACGATGCTGTGCGGCAGGAACTCAGCGCGATCCTGGGCGGCGTCGCCCGCGTTCCACATCGCCTCACGGCGAGTCAGTCCGAAGCCGTCGAAGGCACCGGCCGCCGCGAGCGCCTCCAGTTGCGCGGTCGTGAGCCCGACGCGGCGCACGAGCTCGTGCATGTCCCGGTAGGCGCCCCCGCGTTCGCGCTCGGCGGCGATGCGCCGTGCGAGGGGCGCGCCGATGCCTCTGACCTCGTCGAGGCCGAGCCGCACGGCGAATGCGCCGTCCCGCCGGTGATCGTCGGTGTCGAATGGCGCGCCGCGGTCGAAGACGCCGACGGGCGGCTGCTCACGTTCGAGGCACGACGCGTCCCCCGCGGGGTGTGTGCCCGGCAGCGGCTCGAGCCCCGCGTGCACCCCCGAGCGCTGGATGTCGGGCCGCAGCACCTGCACGCCGTGCCGCCGGGCATCCGCGACGAGCGACTGCGGCGAGTAGAAGCCCATCGGCTGGGCCCGCAGCAGGGCGGCGAGGAACGCGCCGGGGTAGTGCAACCGCATCCATGCGCTCGCGTAGACGAGCAGCCCGAAGCTCAGCGCGTGGCTCTCGGCGAAGCCGAACCCCGCGAAGGCCTCGATCGCGCCGTAGATCTTGTCGGCGTCCTCGCCGTGGATGCCGTTGCCGGCCATGCCGGCGTAGAGCTTGCCCCGCAGCTTCTCGATCTTCTCGATGCCGCGCTTGGAGCCCATCGCCCGGCGCAGCAGGTCGGCGTCGTCGGCCGTGCAGCCGCCGACCGCGACCGCGATCTGCATGAGCTGCTCCTGGAAGATCGGCACCCCGAGGGTGCGTTTCAGGGGCCCGACGAGCTTCGGGTGCAGGTAGGTGACGGGCTCCTGCCCGAGCTTGCGCCGCACGAACGGATGCACGGCGCCGCCCTGGATGGGACCGGGGCGCACGAGCGCGATCTCCACGACGAGGTCGTAGAAGCATCTCGGCTGCAGGCGGGGCAGGAGCCCCAGCTGGGCGCGCGACTCGACCTGGAAGACGCCGACGGCATCCGCGCGGCAGAGCTGGTCGTAGACGCCCTGCTCCTCCTTGGGGATCGTGTCGAGGTCCCAGGCCTCGCCGAGGCTGTCGCGCACGAGGTCGAAGCAGTACTGCAGTGCGGAGAGCATGCCCAGGCCCAGCAGGTCGAACTTGACCAGGCCCATCCAGGCGCAGTCGTCCTTGTCCCACTGCACGACCGTGCGATCCTTCATGCGTGCGTACTCGATCGGCACGACCTCGCCGACGGGCCGCTTGGTCAGCACCATGCCGCCGGAGTGGATGCCGAGGTGCCGCGGGAACTTCATCACCTGCGTCGCCAGGTCGATGACGGCATCCGGGATGTCGTGGTCCGGTTCCGAAAGCCCCACCTGCCTCGACCACGCGTCCTGCTGGCCGGGGGAGTACCCGAGCGCCTTGGCCATGTCGCGCACGGCGAACTTGGGGCGGTACTGGATGACGTTGCACACCTGCGCGGCCCGCTCCCGCCCGTACTTGGCGAACACGTACTGGATGACCTCCTCGCGGCGGCCGGAGTCGAAGTCGACGTCGATGTCGGGCTCCTCCTCCCGCATCGCGGAGATGAAGCGCTCGAACGGCAACCCGAAGCGGATCGAGTCGACGGCCGTGATCTTCATCAGGTAGCAGACCACGGAGTTGGCCGCGCTGCCGCGCCCCTGGCACAGGATGCCCTGCTCGCGGGCGTAGCGCACGATGTCCCAGACGATGAGGAAGTAGCCGGCGAAATGCTTCTCCTCGATGACGTCGAGCTCGCGCCCGATGCGCTCGCGCCCGGCGGCATCGAGCGTCATCCGGCGGTCGGCGACGCCCTCCCAGACCAGCTGCCGCAACCAACTCATCGGGGTGTGCCCTTCGGGCACGTCCTGGTCGGGCAGCTCGGGCTTCGCGCGGCGCAACTCGAAGGCGAGCTCCTCGGCGATCGCGACCGTGTTCGCGACCGCACCGGGGTAGCGCGCGAAACGCGCCGCCATCTCGGCACCGCTGCGCAGGTGCGCCCCACCGGATGCCGGCAGCCAGCCGTCGAGCTCGTCGAGGCTGCGGCGGGCGCGCACCGCAGCCAGGGCGGTGTGCAGCGGATGCTGCGCCGGCGTCGCGTAGTGCACGTTGCCGGTGGCGACCACCCGCAGGCCGCGCTCGATGGCGAGGGACCACAGCGCGTCGTTGTGGGCGTCATCGAGGGGCTCGCCGTGGCCGAAGAGCTCGACGACGACGCTGTCGTGGCCGAACAGCCGCACGAGGCGGTCGAGTTCGTGTGCCGGGTCGCCGCCGGAGACGAGGGCCTGGCGCACCGCGCCCTTGCGGCATCCGGTGAGCACGATCCAGTGCCCGCCGGCGGCGGCGGCGAGCTC
>JBAQPI010000280.1:0-10637 GCA_049305635.1 Rhodoglobus sp.
AAAGAGACCGTCCGACAGGGCGGTCTCTTTCGCGTGGCGGGAGTGGTTCGGACGCAGAACGCACTCGTGGGCCACAGTCGCGTTCCCGTCTCGTCGGTGCCTTGCAGATACCCCCTGGGGTATCCTATGCTTGGTCCCATGAACCACCCCCAGCGCATCATCATCGTCGGCGGAGTCGCGGGCGGCATGTCGGCCGCGACCCGGCTGCGTCGCCTCATGGAGCATGCCGACATCCTCGTGCTCGAGCGCGGCGGCCACGTGTCGTTCGCCAACTGCGGGCTGCCCTACTACCTCGGCGGTGTCATCCAGAACCGCAACGATCTGCTCCTGCAGACCCCCGCGTCGCTCGGCGCCCGCTTCAACCTCGACGTGCGCGTGCACCGTGAGGTCACCGCCATCGACCGGGCGGCGAAGACCGTGAGCGTGCGCGACGTCCTCACGGGCGAACTGACCACCGAGCGCTACGACGCCCTCGTGCTGTCCCCTGGGGCGACCCCCGTGCGTCCGCCCGTGCCGGGTGGCGAACGGATGCTGACCCTGCGCGACATCGAGGACGTCGACGCCGCGATGGCGGCTCTCTCCACTGCCCCGCGCAGCGCCCTCGTGATCGGCGCCGGATTCATCGGACTCGAGATGGTCGAGAACCTCGTGCACCGCGGCCTCGAGGTCACCCTCGTCGAACTCGGCGAGCAGGTGCTGCCGCCCCTCGACCCCGAGATGGCCGGTCCGGTCGCCGAGCGGCTGCGCGAGGCCGGGGTGGATGTGCGGCTGGGCACCCAGGTCGTAGAGCTCGGCGCCGACACCGCCACCCTCAGCGACGGCAGCGTGGTTCGGGCGGACTTCGTGCTCGCCTCGATCGGCGTGCGGCCCGAGACATCCCTCGCCCGGTCGGCGGGCCTCGAACTCGGCGAGCGCGGCGGCATCCGGGTCGACGACCAGCTGCGCACGAGCGACCCCTGGATCTACGCCATCGGCGACGCCGTCGAGAAGGTCGACGCGATCTCCGGGGAGCAGCGACTCGTCGCGCTCGCGGGCCTCGCCAACCGGCACGGCCGCCTCGTCGCGGACGTGATCGCCGGCAAGACCATCACGGTGCGCGACGCGCTCGGCACCGCCGTGGTCGGGGTCATGGGCCTGACGGTCGCCGCGACCGGGTGGAACGAGAAGCTGCTGCGGGCCCGCGGTCGCGAGATCCGGGTGTTCCACACCCACCCCGCATCGCACACCGGCTACTACCCCGGCGCCGAGGCGATGTCACTCAAGCTCGTCGTCGACGCCCGCACCGACGAGATCCTCGGTGCGCAGGGCGTGGGCGGCGACGGGGTCGACAAGCGCATCGACGTGATCGCGACGGCGATGGCCGGCCGCATCACCGCCTCCGAGCTCGCCGACCTCGAACTGGGCTACGCGCCGCAGTTCTCCTCCGCGAAGGACCCCGTGAACATGCTCGGCTACGTCGCGCTCAACGCGCTCGAGGGCCTCACGCCCTCGGTGCAGTGGCACGAGCTCGAGGCCGAGCTGGCCGCGGGCGCGACCCTCGTGGACGTGCGCACGCGCGGCGAGGTCGCCGATGGTGCGATCCCCGGGTCGATCAACATCCCCCTCGACGACATCCGCGAGCGCATCGCCGAGCTGCCGGCCGGCCGCCTCATCGTGCACTGCAAGGTCGGCCAGCGTGGTCACACCGCGGTGCGGCTGCTCGCCCAGCTCGGTCGCGAGGCCGTGAACCTCGACGGCGGGTACCTCACCTGGAATGCCGGCACGGCATCCGCACTGAAGAAGGTGGCAGCATGAACAAACGCAACGCGATCATCGTCGGCATCGCCGGGGCCGCCCTGGTGCTCGCCGGTGTCGGCATCACCGTGGCGCTGAACGCCCCGCAACCGGGCGTCCCGGTGCCGAGCGAGTCTGCGGCGCCGGTCGCCGAACCGACGATCAGCCCGACACCGACCCCAGAACCCGAGGCCTACGACACCGCGAGTTCGCTCCTGTTCATCATCGAGGAGGAGAAGCTGGCCTACGACGTCTACGTCACGCTCGGCGGGCTGTGGGGCTCGAACATCTTCGCCAACATCGCCGCGAGCGAGACCACGCACCAGGAGCTGGTGCTGCCGCTGCTGGAGGCGCGGGCGATCGCCGATCCCCGGTCGTCCGAGGTCGGCGTCTTCACCGATCCCGAGCTGCAGGCCCTCTACGACGACCTGATCGCGCGCGGGAGCGCGAGCCTCGCCGAGGCGATGCAGGTGGGCATCCTCATCGAGGAGAAGGACATCGCCGATCTGACCGCGGCGATCGCGGCCGAGGACGAGGTCGACGTCATCAGCGTCTACGAGCGGCTGCTCGCCGGATCCGAGAATCACCTGGCCTCGTTCCAGCGCCAGGCCTGACGGTGACGGCCGAGGCGCCGTCGCGCCCGATCGTCGGCGAGTTCGTGGATGGCATCGACATCCCGGTGCTCAACGAGCGCGCGGTGCGGGCATCGGCGGGCCTGCTGTTGCTGTTCGGCATCGTCGGCTTCATGGTCGCGGCGCTGACCGGGGAGTTCCGCCCCCTGCGCCTGTTCGGCATGGTCTTCGTGGCCGACATGGCGATCCGGCTCTTCATCGGCAGCCGGTTCGCCCCGAGCCTGCTGCTCGGTTCGCTCATCGTCCGTCGGCAGCGCCCCGAGTGGGTGGGTGCTTCGCAGAAGACACTCGCCTGGTCGATCGGGCTCGGCATGGCGCTGCTCTCGTGCCTCGCGATGGGGTGGCTCGGGCTGCCGGCAGCGGCCACGCTCGCGCTGTGCGGGCTGTGCCTGTCGCTGCTGTTCCTCGAGACGGCCTTCGGCATCTGCGTCGGCTGCGAACTGCAGCGGCGGCTCAGTCGCACGAAGCCGCAGCTGTGCGCGGGCGACAGCTGCGACTACGTTCCGCCGAAACGGGGCGAGCGGCACTCAGTGCTGCGGGGTTAGCGCACCACCTCGAGGCCCGTGGATGTCGCGGCCGCATCGATCCCGCCGGCATTGGTCAACGTCGTGAAGCCGAGCGCCTCGAGCCGCGCGATCGCCGTGGCGGCGCGGTTGCCGGAGCGGCAGTACACGATGTACTCGCCGTCGGTCGGCAACTGGGAGGCGAGTGCGTCGAAGGAGGCGGCCTGCACGTCGAGGTTGATGGCGCCATCGAGGTGGCCGCCCGCGAACTCCTCTGGCGTGCGCACGTCGATGACGACCGTCTCGGACGAGACGGTGATCTGCTGCGCAGGGTCTGCAGGCGTGCACGCGGCGATCCCGAGTGCGACCGATGCGGCCAGGGCGAGTGCGGCGATCGTGCGAGTGAGCTTCATGTTCGATCCTTCAGGTGAGGGTGAGAAAGAGACGTTCGAGCTGGCGCATGGCCCTGGTGCTCTCGCCGCCGTCATCCGCCGATGCGACGCTGAGGCACTCGCGCATGGCAGAGGAGATGATGGCGAAGCCGGCGCGGTCGATCGCGCCGGAGACGGCGGAGAGCTGAGTGATGGTCGTGGGGCAATCGGCACCCTGTTCGAGGGCGGCGATGACCGCGCCGAGCTGGCCTCCGGCCCGCTTCAGGCGGTTGAGGATCTTGCGCTGGTCGCCAGCGAGCGGCAGCGAGGGGCCGCCGATCCCGTGCTCGCGGGCGCCCATGGTCAGGCCGACTGAACGATCGGGAGTCCCTCGCCGTGCCACTGGCTGATACCGCCGAGCGCTCCGGCGAACTCGTCCTCCTCGCGCACGTCGACGATGGTCGCCTCGGCGCCCATCGCGGCGAGGCCGGTCGGACTGATGCTGTCCATGGTGGATCCTCAGGCTCGGGCAGCGGGGGTGGATTCGATGTCGCGCCGCACCTCGTCCATGTCGAGCTGCTCGACCGCGGTGATGAGCTGCTCGAGCTGCGGTCCGTTGAGCGCACCGGGCTGGGAGAACACGAGCACCCGGTCCCGGAACGCCATGAGCGTCGGGATCGAGGTGATGCGCGCGGCCGCGGCGAGCTGCTGCTGCGCCTCGGTGTCGACCTTGCCGAAGACGATATCCTGGTGAGCCTCCGAGGCCTGCTCGAAGACGGGGGCGAAGGCGCGGCATGGTCCGCACCACGCGGCCCAGAAGTCGACGAGCACGATGCCGTTCTGCTCGACCGTCGGGCCGAAGGAGTCGGTCGTCAGGTTGATGGTGGCCATAGAACTTGCCTTTCGGTCGGTGTGAGCCCAGTATGCCATATACCCCTAGGGGTATTCAAGATACGGCTGGGGGTATCATTGTAGGCATCGACCGAAGCCCAGGAGGAACGATGGATCTCGACCCCACCGACATGAAGCCCGTGCTCAACCGGCTGCGCCGCGCGCAGGGCCAGCTGTCCGCCGTCATCCGGATGATCGACGAGGGCCAGGACTGCACCTCCGTGGTCACCCAGCTGGCCGCGGTCTCGAGCGCGCTCGACCGCGCCGGCTTCGCGATCATCGCGAGCACCCTGGAGAGGTGCGTGAAGCAGGATGACCCGGAGCTCGACAAGGCCCAGCTCGAGAAGCTCTTCCTCTCCCTCGCCTGATCCGCCCCATCGAGGTGCGAAGGAGCACACGTGCCTGAACTGAGCCGCCGGCAAGCACTCATCCTCGGCGGCATCGGCGCCGGGGTCGTCGTCGCCGGCGGCGCCACCGCCGCGCTGCTGCTGAACCGGCCGCCCGAGGGCGGGAGCGTGCCATCGGCCGCCCCGGCACCCACGCCGACACCCACTCCGTTCGACGCAGGCACGCTCACCGAGCCGCCCGTGCTCATGAGCTCCGACGGCCGCCTCGCCCTCGGCCTCACGGCGGCGCCGACGCCCGTCGAGATCGGCGGCACGACCGTGCAGGCGATCGCCTACAACGGCAGCCTGCCCGGCCCGACCCTCCGGCTGACGGCGGGCGATCGGCTCTCCTTGAGCTTCGCCAACCAGCTCGCCGCCCCGACGAACCTGCACACCCACGGTCTCGTCGTCTCGCCCGAGGGCGACGGCGACAACGTCTTCGTCATGATCGACGCGGGCGGCGGCCACGACTACGAGTACCAGCTCGGCGCCGATCACCCGCCCGGGGTGTTCTGGTACCACCCGCACCACCACGGCAACTCCGCCGAGCAGCTCTTCGGCGGCCTCTACGGCGCGATCATCGTCGAGGATCCCGAGCCGATCGAGGTCGCCCGTGAGCGAGTGCTCGTCGTGTCGGATATCGGCTTCGACGCCGCCGGGACCCTGGATGCGGCATCCAACGCCGTGCGCATGCAGGGCCGTGAGGGCGCCGTCGTCATGGTCAACGGGCAGGTCGGCGGCACGATGCTGGCGCGACCCGGGGAGCGCGAGCGCTGGCGCGTGGTCAACGCCTGTGCCTCGCGCTACCTGCGCCTGAGACTCGACGGCCAGGCCATGGCCCTGCTGGGCATCGACGGCGGCCGCTACGACGAGCCGCGTGCCGTGGAGGAGATCGTGCTGACCCCGGGCAACCGGGCCGACCTCATCGTGACGATGAGCGAGGGCGCGGCGGTGCTGCGCACGCTGCCATTCGATCGCGGACAGGCCGGCATGGGGGCGCCGGCGAGCAACACGACGGGAGCCGACCTGGCGAGCCTTACGGTGAGCGGGGATGCCGCGGAGGCGGCCACGCCGATCCCCGAGCAGCAGCCGCAGCGCGACCTGCGCCTCGAAGCGGTCACCGGCGCGCGCACCCTCACCCTCGCGATGGGCGGCGGCGGTGGCGGCGGGATGCGCTTCACGATCGACGGCAAGCAGTTCGACGAGGCGCGGATCGACACCGAGGTCGCCGCGGGCGCGATCGAGGAGTGGACGATCGTCAACACGAGCACCATGGATCATCCCTTCCACCTGCACGTGTGGCCGATGCAGCTCGTGGAGGTCGACGGCGCTGCCGTGCCAGGAGTCGACTACCAGGATGTCGTGCCGGTCCCGGCGAACGGCCGGGCCGTCGTGCGCATCGCCTTCGAAGGGCTCACGGGCCGCACCGTCTACCACTGCCACATCCTCGACCACGAGGACCAGGGCATGATGGGCGTCATCCGCAGCACCTGACGTTTGGCTTCCAATACCCCAGGGGGTATGCTGGACGCATTCAGCCAACGATCCCCAGGAGGGCATCATGTGTTCAGCGGTGACGTGTCGCGAGTGCGGCAAGACGACGTGGGCGGGCTGCGGCCAGCACGTCGACCAGGTGATGAGGAACGTGCCGACGTCGCAGCGCTGCCCGGGTCACGAGCCGCAGCCGAGCACCGGCCTCTTCGCGCGCCTGTTCGGCAAGTAGCGATCGCACGCCGATCCCACCAACCCGCGGGTCGCGCGGCGTGCGCTGTCGAGGCCCTCGCCTTTCGTGCGGCGGTTCTTAGAATCGATCCGTGAGCATTCCAGGCGAGGGTACCGTTCCGGTCGAAGCCGAAGAGGAGATGTCGGCGCCCGCCGAGCTCCGTCGCATTGACGCCGTCGCGCCGTGGTGGTTCGCCACGGCGGTGATCGCCATGTCGATCTCCGTCTCGGCACTTGCGGTGAGCGGCTGGCGTCCAGCGCAGCTACCCGAGTGGGGCGAGTTCGTCTGGTGGCTCAGTTCGATCGTCACCGGACTCGGGCTCGGCTGCATCGGGTATGCGGGCTGCCCGATCTACTTCGAAAACCTGCGTACCGCGCACCGCCAGAAGTCGCTGGCGATCCGAGTCGGCCTCGTCCTCTTCCTGGTGGGCGCCTTCGTCGGGTTCATGACGGTCTTCTCCCACTGATCGGTGCGGGGGTCACGGCGGCGCGGGAGCTGCAGCGGGCTCGCGGTGGGCTCGGGGGCGGTCGTCGTCCGGGTGCGGATGCGGGCGCTGGGCTCGCCGCTGTCGAGCACGGCGGCCGCTGCATCCAGCCCCGCGGGCCGCGCGCACGAAAACATTCGCACAGCGTGGGACCTTCGGCTCGGCGGACGGGGAGCGTCCTACACCGTGCGAGTGCCGCGAAGGGGGAGGCGAGGTCGCTCCGCCGGAACGCTACCGGACCCAGAAGCCGAGGCCCGCGCGGGCCGGGGCGCAGAGCTACTGCTTCAGCCGAGTGCGCTGCGGATGTCGGTGTGCGTGAAGTCCGCGCCCTTGTAGAGCAGCGGCTCGCCGAGGTCCTTGGCGAGGGCGTAGGCGAAGCAGTCGCCGAGATTGAGTCCGGCGGGATGCCCGCTGCCCCTGCCGAAGTCGCGATACGCCTGGCGGGCGATGAGCGCCTGCGCCTCGGTGACCGGCTCGATCGTGACCCGCGCCTCGCGGAGCAGGGTGTCGAGCCTCCTGCCGTCGGCGGCGTTGCGCGAGCTGTCTGCGACGATTCCGGTCTCGACGTACGTCGCGGCAGACATGCGCGGATGCTTCGCCGCGGCAAGTGCGGCGAGGTGCTGTGCGGCGTCGTTCTCCGAGAGCATGATGGCGACGATCGCCGACGAGTCGATGATCACCTCGGCAGGCCGCACTCGTCGTAGAGGAAGTCGGTGCTCAGGACACCGGCTTCGCGAAGGCCCGGCTCCATCTGCTGGGCGATCGCCATGATGCGCTCGGAGCGCGCCCGCTGATCCTTCTCGGCGTTCAACTCGGCGAGCCGCGCGCGCACGGCCTCCTCCACGGCCTCGGTCTGGCTCACACCCCTGAGTGTCGCAAGCTCGCGCACGAGCGCGTGGGTGCGTTCGTTCTTGATGTTGAGACTCATGCCTACCATTCTACCGTGGAATGGTAGATGTCTACCCTGCGAATCCAGATGGGATCATGTTCCGGCCGTCCCGCATGTCCTGGTAGGCGTCTCCGTCGCCAGCCCGATGACCTCGCCGTGCAGCACGCCTCGGATGCAGATCGCGGCGTCCGCGCCCTGCCCGTTCGCGACCTGCCGGCCGGTGCGCTGCCACGCGGAGCGCACGAGGTCACCGAGCTCGACCAGCTGCGTGCCGACCCCCCGACTCATTTAGGAACTCGCGACACGCGCCACCAGGCGTTCCACCTCGGGATCTCCTGAGGTATGGCACCGGGTGCCGGAAGGTGGAAGGATTGGGGTATCCCAAGGGGTCTCGACGACGAGCGCCTGCCCGCCGCGGGACGCCACCGAATACCGCCCGCACCGCGGGCAACAAGAGGAAGGCACCATCATGGGGCTGCTCGAAGGCAAGACCGTTTTCATCACCGGCGGGGGGCGCGGTCAGGGCCGAGCACACGCTGTCGCATCGGCACGGGAGGGCGCCGACATCCTCTTCATCGACACGACGAAGGCGTTCGCGACCGTGCCGTACCCGCACACGACGGCCGAGGACATGGCCGAGACGGTGCGGCTGGTCGAAGAGCAGGACCGCCGGGTGCTGTCCATCGAGGCGGACGTGCGCGACCAGGCGGCTCTCGATGACGCGGTCGCGAAGGGGATCGCGCAGTTCGGGAAGATCGACGTGCTGATCGCGAACGCCGGCGTCTGGACGCTCTCGCCGATCGCGGAGATGACCAAGGAGACCTGGCAGGAGATGATCGACATCAACCTGACCGGGGTGTTCCAGAGCGTCAAGAGCGTCGTCAACCACATGATCGAGCGTCAGACCGGTTCGATGGTGCTCACCTCGTCGATCAACGGCCTTGAGGGCGGTCCCGGTTACGCCCACTACGCGTCCGCGAAGTTCGGTGTCGTCGGCCTGATGAAGTCGCTCGCGCTCGACCTCGGCCCGCACGGCATCCGCGTCAACACGGTGAACCCGGGCGCCATCCTCACCGGCATGACCGACAACCAGATGGCGTGGGACATGTTCGCCGGTCATCCCGGCGGCACGCACGAGGACCTCGTGCGCGGCGGGTACTCGTTCGGCATCCTGAAGGGGGTCGGGATGCTCGACCCGATGGAGATCGCGAACGCCGCCGTCTGGCTCAACTCCGACATGGCCCGCACCGTGACCGGCATCACGCTCCCGGTCGACGCGGGGCACCTCGGAATCGCGGGGATCAACATGAACCCTCAGATGTGACAGGCACGAACGGCGCCCGGGCGGATCGTTCCGCTCGGGCGCCGTTCGCGCGCCGGAGGCTTTCGGAAGCCCAGGACCTCAGCGGAAGCCAGGGGCCTCAGCGGAATTCGATGCTGCGGATCGAGTTGCTGAGGTTGACGCCGGTGAACGCGGTGCGCGCGGACGCGGGGTCGTCGGAGGCCCCGATCGCGACCAGGAGCGGCACGAAGTGGTCGCTCGTGCGGTGGGCGCCAAGGTTGCCCGGACCCTTGGCGCGGAAGTCGACGAGGTCGTCGACCGCACCGGCGGCGAGAGTGCCGGCCAGCCACTCGTCGAAATCGCGGTTGTAGCCCGGCAAGTCGTTCCAGGTGGACGGGTCGCGCTGGAACGTCGACATGTCGTGCGTGGCGAACCCGGACCCGATCACGAGGTAGCCCTGCTCACGCAGCGGGCGCAACTCCTCCCCGAGCTTCAGGTTCGCCGCGGGCGAGAGGTCGGGCATCGACACCTGCAGCACCGGCACGTCGGCGAGCGGGTACATCGCCATGAGCGGGATGAAGGCGCCGTGATCGAGGCGCCGATCGACGTACTGATGCACGCTGCCGGTGGGTCCCGCCAGCATCGGCGCGACCTCCTGCGCGAGCGCGAGACTGTCGGGCGTCCAGTACTCGGCCTCGTAGTACCGGCGGTGGAACCCGCCGAAGTCGTAGTACAGCGGCACCTGCGGGTCGGTCGCACCGAGCGCGACCGGGGCGTTCTCCCAGTGCGCGGACACGATCACGATGCCGCGCGGCTTGGGGATGGTCAGGCTCCACTCCAGCAGGGCCTGCAGCCACTGCGGCGAATCCAGCAGCGGTGGCGCGCCGTGCGAAAGGAACAGCGTCGGCAGCGGGCCGTCGGACGGTTCCCAGCGACGTGCGGCGCGGGAACGCTCCAGCGCGCGCGGCAGGAACGCGTCGTACGCGCCCATGGGCACGTCCGGGCGGATGGCTTTGAACGAATCGTCGCGGACGACCATGTCGGACACACCCAGGTCAACCCGGGCCCCGCATCCGGTATTCCCGCATCGCCCACCGCGTGCGATTCGCCGGCGCGCCGTCGACGTTCAGGCACGCAACCGCAATCCCTGAGGAGTCGCCGCGAAGCCCGCATCCACGAGCAGCGAGCCCAGCGCCGTGCCCACCGCGAACTCGCCGTCGACGCGTTCGACGCGCATCCTTCCGATGTGGCGGCGCACGACATCCGCGAGTTCGAGGGTCGCGGCGCGGCGCGTGTCCGGGTCGTCGGTGAAGGTCAGCACGCTCTTGCCGCCGCGCTCCACGTAGAGCGCGAGCGTGCCGTCCACGATCACGACGAGTGCACCGGCCTTGCGTCCGGGGCGGTGTCCCTTGGCGTCGTCGTCGAGCCGAGGCCACCCGAGCGCCGCCCCGTACGGGTTCGCCGGGTCGGTCGCCGAGAGCACGAGCGCGCGCAGCTCCGGCGGCGCCTCGGGATCCCGGGTGAACGCGCGCAGTCGGTCGACCGTCGCGCCCGTCGCGAACTGAGCGGCGCCGAGCCCGGTCACGAAGTACCCACGCCGTGCGCGGCCCTGCTCCTCGAAGCCGCTGAGCACCTTGTAGGCGAGGGCGAAGCCGCCGCGGACTCCCTCGCTCACGACCGCGCCGCGCGTGACCACCCCGTGC
>JBAQPI010000281.1:0-6053 GCA_049305635.1 Rhodoglobus sp.
CGCTAGCGCCGGTCCCTCAGAGCACGCTGATCGCGGTGGCCCGCCACCGCGCGTCGAGCCCCTCGAGCCGGAGGGCCACCGCCCGCACCCGCGCCCGGCCCCGGACGATCACGACGGCCTCGACCACGCCATCCCGGGGCTCGCAGGTGCGCGTCGAGCCGATGCTGAACGAGGGTCGCGTCGCGGCCCGGCCCTTGGCCTGGCGGGCCCGGGCCGAGAGCACGGTGCGCTTCAGGAGGTTGCGGTAGACGTCGTCGGTCACCCACCTCGAGATCTGCTCGAGTTCGCGTGCACCGGCGAGGATCTCGATCACGCAGCGCGTGAGGTTCTCGATGAGGGGCGTCGGATCGGGCAGCGAGGAGGTCGAGGCCGGCTGGTGGCCGAAGAACTCGTCGGCGACGAATCGCGGCCGGATGATCTTCGACGGCAGCCGCTGATGCGCGGCCTCCGTGCTCATGGCGGGCTGTGCGGTCGGTAGTGCTGTGCTCATTGGATCTCCCCAAGAATCCGATGCATTCAGACGAAGCGGTTCACCCCCGTGCGGGGGTAGGGGATACTCAAGCAGAGCCGCTCGCCGTTGTCCATGACGAATATTCATTCTGTGGATAACCGCCCCCGTCGTGCCGCCGCGTCACTACCGTCGTCGCATGCGCTGGGACAAGCTCTTCGACGACCTCGAGAGCCAGCTCGAGCGCGAGCTGACCGCAGAGGAACTCGACCTCGGCGCGGAGGAGGAGCGCCTGCGCCTCGGCCGCCTCACCCTGCGCGACCGGCTCGTGGCCGTGCAGGTGGTGGCCGGGGCGCCCCTCGCGGTGACCCTGCTCGACGGCACGCGACTGCGGGTGCGGCCCGTGACCGTCGGCCGCGACTGGGTCTCGGCGGATGTCGTCGACGACTCCCCGGTCCGCCGCCAGTGCGTCATCCCGATCGCCTCGATCGCGGCGATCACCCTGCCGCCTGGCCTCATCGCTGCGAGCCTCGGCGGAGCTCGCACCGACGAGCATCCCGCGCTCACGGCGCGATTGGGGCTGACGTTCGTGCTGCGCGACCTGTGCCGGCGTCGCCGGCCGGTCCAGCTGCTGATCCAGGGCGGCACGGTGCACGGCACGATCGACCGGGTGGGGCGTGATCACCTCGACCTCGCCGTCCACGAGCCCGGCAGCGCGCGGCGCGATTCGGCGGTGGAGGAGCTCCGGGTCATCGCGCTCACCGCGGTGCAACTCGTTCGGCTCTAACGGCGGCGCGGCTCGAGCGAGAATTCGGCGAGGTCGACGTCCTCGCCCTGGTTCCACAGGCTCATGCGCCTGGTCGCCTCGTACATCGCCTCGATGTAGGACTCCAGCACCGAGCGCTCGACCCGCCACTGTCCACCGGCGCCGACCTTGATCGCGGGGAGCTCGCCCGAGCGGATGAGGCCGTAGGCCTGCTTGGTTGAGATGTTCAGCACCTCCGCGGTATCCGCGAGCGTCAGGAACCGCGCGAGGGATTCGGCTGGCATGGGCTCGTCCATGCCTCGATTATCCGGCGGTCGCCGGGCCGGCGGGACGGGTGTGGATAACTCGCGCCGCGTCGAGGGCGGCCCACTGAGCATGGTCCGCATGAAGCCAAGCACGGCAAGCAGGAAGGCCCGGGCGATCGCGTTCGACCCGCGCCTGGCGATCGGCCTCGGGCTGGTGATCGCCTCGGTCGCCGGGGTGCTCGCGATCGTCTCGGCCGCCGACGAGACCGTGGCGGTCTACGCCGCGGCCGGGCCGCTCGCCCCGGGCGACCGGATCGCCGCCGACGACCTCGACACCAGACGGGTGCGGCTGGATGACGCCGAGGCCCTCTACCTCGTCCCCGGCGACGTCCCCGCCGCAGGGCTCGTCGTGACCCGCTCCGTCGCGGCGGGGGAGCTCGTTCCCGCCTCCGCGATCGGGAGTGCGGACGGCCTGAGGTCGACCTCGGTCGTGCTCGAGGTGGGCGGGGCGCTCGCGGCATCCGTGCGGCCGACCTCGCTCGTTGACATCTGGGCGGCACGCGAGAGCGAGGGCGGCGGCTTCGACCCGCCCTCGGCGATCGTCTCGGCGGCCACCGTCGTGCGGCTCGTCGAGTCCGACTCGATCGTCTCGGGCGGGGGCACGACCGCGATCGAGGTGCTCGTGCCGAAGTCCAAGCTCGCCCGCGTGCTCGAGGCGATCGCCGGAGGCGACGCGATCTCGATCGTGCCCTCGAACCTGCCGGGGCGCTGACGTGCGCCTCGCTCTGGCCCTCCCGCTCTCGCTCGAGGACCGCATCGCCGCCGAGGCCATGCATCACGGTCACGAGGTCGTGGCCCGCAGCCCGAGCGGCGCCGAACTGGCCTCCCTCATCGGCGCGTTGCGACCGGATGCCGCGATCGTCGCGGCCGAGTCGCGCTACCTCACCGACCGGCTGCTCGCGACCTGCGACTCCAGCGGCACGCGCCTGGTCGCCCTCGCCGCCGACGAGGTGGGCCGCCGCCACGCGAGCGTGCTGGGGCTGTTCGAGACGGTGGATGCCGCATCCGCCTGGCCCGACATCGAGCGCATGCTCCAGGGTGCCGCCCCCGCCGAGCCGCGGTCAGCGCGCCAGGGCGACCGCGGCAGGGTCATCGCCGTGTGGGGACCGGCCGGCGCCCCCGGCCGCACGACCCTCGCGATCGGCATCGCCGCCGAGCTCGCGGCCCTCGGCCACGCGGTGGTGCTCGCCGACGTGGACACGCACGGCGCCTCGATCGCGCCCGCGCTCGGCATGCTCGACGAGGCTCCCGGCTTCGCCGCCGCGTGCCGCCTCGCCGGCAACGACGCCCTGGACCACGCCGAGCTCGCGCGCATCGCGCAGCGCTACGAGTCCCCGTCCGGCGGCTTCGAGGTGCTCACGGGCATCGGGCGTTCCAGCCGCTGGCCGGAGCTGTCGGCCGAACGGGTGGCGGCGAGCATCCGCGCCTGCCGCACCTGGGCGGACTACACGGTGCTGGACACGAGTTCCAGTCTCGAGCACGACGAGGAGATCTCGAGCGACCTCTACGCCCCGCGCCGCAACGCCGCGACCGTCACGGCCGTGCACGAAGCGGAGGCCGTGGTCGCCGTCGGCGCGGCCGACCCGGTCGGGCTGTCTCGTTTCCTGCGCGCGCACGTCGACCTCGTCGAGACGGCCGCGACGAGCGACATCACGGTCGTGATGAACCGCGTGCGCGCCTCCGCGATCGGCATGAATCCGAACGGGCAGGTCACGCAGACCCTCTCGCGCTTCGGCGGCATCGACTCGCCCGTGCTCGTGCCCC
Organism: Rhodoglobus sp.; assembly: GCA_049305635.1. Taxonomy (GTDB): domain Bacteria; phylum Actinomycetota; class Actinomycetes; order Actinomycetales; family Microbacteriaceae; genus Rhodoglobus. The sequence continues at coordinate 3,284 of JBAQPI010000281.1, forward strand.
ACGACCAGGCCGCCCTCGACGGCGCCGTGCTGAGCGGCCGTACACTCGTCGATTCGGCGCCGCGGTCACCCGCTCGTGCCGCGATCCGCGGGCTGGTCGCCGCGCGGCTGGTTCCGGAGGCGCAGGCCGAGCCGCGTCGACGACTGGCGTCGCGCCTGAGGCGACGGCCCGCCCGCGGCCACGGGCTACCCTAGGAGCGTGTCGACGCTCTCCGAACTCGTGCAGGCCCAGGGCCGTTCGAACGAGGCGGACATCGAGTGGCTGCACCTGCTCGTCGGCGACTGGCAACTGCTCGCCGACCTGGCCTTCGCCGACATCGTGCTGTGGGTGCCGAGCAGGGACGGCGGCTTCGTCGCGGTCGCGCACGCGCGGCCCTCGAGCTCGGCGACCCTGTTCTACCGCGACTTCGTCGGCCAGCCGATCAAGCCCGAGTGGAAGGCGCAGGTCACCGAGGCCTTCGAGTCGGTGCGCATCGTCGACACCGCCGCGCCCGACTGGTACGAGGAGACGCCGACGCGCGTGCGCGCGGTTCCCGTGCTGCGCCGGCTGAGCCCGGGCGGGAAGGAGACCACGGAGTCGCCGATCGCGGTGATCACGCGGCACACCAACCTCGGCGAGGCGCGCACGCCGTCCCGGCAGGAGCTCACCTTCAACGAGTGCGCCAACGACCTGTTCGGGATGATCGCCTCCGGGGACTTCCCCGACCTCGGCGCGCCGAGCGGCCCGCGCCGCGGCGCGCCCCGGGCATCCGACGGGCTGATCAGGCTGGACGTCGACGGCGTCGTGACCTTCGCGAGCCCCAACGCGCTCTCCGCCTTCAACCGCATGGGCTTCGCCGGCGAGCTCGAGGGGGAGTCTCTCGCCGAGGCCACCACGGGGCTCATCACGGGCCAGCCCACGGTCGATGAATCACTGCCGCTCGTGGTCACGGGACGGGCGCCGTGGCGCACCGATATCGAGGCGCGCGGTGTCACGGTGTCGCTACGCACCATCCCACTGCGTTATCGGGGCGAGCGCGTCGGCGCGATCGTGCTGTGTCGCGATGCGACCGAGATCCGGCATCAGGAGCGCGAGCTGATCACCAAGGATGCCACGATCCGCGAGATCCACCACCGGGTCAAGAACAACCTGCAGACCGTCGCCTCGCTGCTGCGCATCCAGGCCAGGAGCACGCACAGCGAGGTCGCCAAGGAGGCGCTCGGGCAGGCCATGCGCCGCGTCGCCGCGATCGCGGTCGTGCACGACACGCTCAGCTCCGGGCTCAACCAGAACGTGGACTTCGACGAGGTCTTCGACAGGGTGCTGCTGCTGGTGGCGGAGGTGGCATCCAGTCACAACACGACCGTGCGACCCAAGTTCCAGGGCAGCTTCGGCGTGCTGCCGAGCGAGTACGCGACGCCGCTGTCGCTCGCGCTCACCGAACTCGTCACCAACGCCGTCGAGCACGGTCTGGTCGGCAAGTCCGACGGCGAGGTGCTCATCGTGGCGCGCCGCAGCGACAAGAAGCTCACCGTCAAGGTGCACGACAACGGCGCGGGACTGCCGGAGGGCAAGGTCGGCTCGGGCCTCGGCACGCAGATCGTGCGCACGCTCATCCAGGGGGAACTGGGGGGCACGATCGACTGGCATACCCTCGAGGGGGAGGGCACCGAGGTGACGATCGAGGTGCCGACCCGCTGGTTGTCGCCGGCCGAGGCGCTGAAGCCTCCGCCGGCTCGCGACTAACCGGTGGTCGAGCCGGTCGAGATCACTCGAGCCGGTCGAGATCACTCGAGCCGGTCGAGATCAGGAGGCGCGGCGGGCGCGGGCGGCGCGGCGCTTGAGCGCGCGGCGCTCGTCCTCGCTCAGGCCGCCCCAGACGCCGGAGTCCTGCGAGGTGTCGAGCGCGTACTGGAGGCACATCTCGGTGACAGAGCAGCGCCCGCAGACCGCCTTCGCCTTGTCGATCTGGTCGACGGCGGGACCGGTGTTGCCGACCGGGAAGAACAGCTCCGGGTCTGCGGTCAGACAGGCGGCCTTGTCACGCCAATCCATGCGGTGCTCCTTCGGTGCGCGGCGGAAAAGACCGCCAGAGAGACCTCGGTTGGTCTCGAGAAAATCGGGTTCGACATCGTTCAGTGGACCCGCTCGCGACACTGGGAGCAAGAAATCGACCTCCAATAGACTCTCATAGCGTTAGATGCAAATCAATGATTTTTCCATGGAAGAACCTGTGACCGACGAGCCGACGACACCCTCGCGCCACCCGCTCGTGGTAATGCTCGCGATCATCCTGCTCGCCGAGTGCGCCCTGCTCGCGGTCGCCACCAGCTATCTCGTCATCGAGATACTCGTGGCCGTGCCGGATTCCGTCGCAAGCGCCGTCGCACTCACCGTGCTCACCGCGCTGGCCGCGATCTGGCTCGCCGTGATCGCCGCGAACGTGTTGCGCGGGCGTGCCTGGACGCGCGGTGCGACGGTCGTCTGGCAGGTGCTGCAGATCGCCGTGGCGGTCGGGTTCTTCCAGGGGCTGTTCGCCCGCCCTGACCTCGGCTGGTTCCTGCTGCTGCCCGCCCTCGCGGCGCTCGGGCTGCTGTTCACGCCGCCGGTGATCGCCGCGACTGCCCGGCGAGGTTAGCAGGCGGGGTTTCCCCTTGTGTCGCGGTGGGGTCTCGCCGCGCTCGGTGGTCAGGCGGCGCGGTGCAGGCGACCCTTGGCGGGGGCCGGGATGGGGCGCCGCAGCGGGTCTTCGCGGGACGGGGGTACGACGAAGTACTCGGCTCCCTGCCGT
>JBAQPI010000282.1:0-1673 GCA_049305635.1 Rhodoglobus sp.
GTGAACTCCTTGACGACCTCGAGGGCGACGTCGGCGTCGAGCAGCGCGCGACGGATCTCGCGCACGGTGCCGTCGACATCCGCCGGGCTGAGCTTGCCCTTGCCGCGGAGATTCTTGAAGGTCTCGGCGAGGCGATCGGTGAGGTTTCCGAAGATGGCCATGGTGTGGACAGTTTAGCGAGCGCGCAAGCGCGCAGTACGGTGGAGCCATGGCACTGATCATCACCATCGGCGCGAAGAGCCCGCACGTCCCCGACTCTGCGTGGGTCGCGCCCAATGCGACCCTCATCGGAGCGCTCACGCTCGGCGAGCGCACGAGCGTGTTCTACGGCACGGTGCTGCGCGCCGACCTCGACCGCATCTCGATCGGTGACGACACCAACCTGCAGGACAACGTTGTCATGCACGTCGACCGGGGTAGGCCCGCGGCCATCGGTGCGCGGGTGAGCGTTGGGCACGGCGCGATCCTGCACGGCTGCACCGTCGAGGACGACTGCCTCATCGGCATGGGCGCCACGGTCATGAACGGCGCGGTCATCGGCACGGGGTCCCTCGTGGCCGCGGGTGCGCTCGTCACCGAGGGCATGGTCGTGCCCCCGCGCTCACTGGTTGCCGGTGTGCCGGCGAAGGTGCGACGGGAGCTCAGCGATGCCGAGCACACCGGGGTGCTTGAGAACGCAACCGTCTACCTGGAGATCGCAGCCTTGCATCGCGACGCGGTCTCGATGTAGCTCCCCGTGGGGATCCGCGCAGCGTGGGGATCCACGCAACGCGGCGTTGAGACCCGCGAACTAGAACTGTTCGTCGGCTTGGTTCGGCGAACCGAAGATCGCACCCGGGTAGGTCGCGCGCAGCGTCTGCAGGATCTGCTCGAGTGGCAGGTCGGCGTACGTGCCGCGCTCGCTGACGTACTGCATGTAGTGGTCTCCGACGCCGTTGAACTCGTGAAGGAGAGCGTCGTGGCCGACACAGAAATCCAGGGGGGAGACCCCGGATCTGACACACAGTTCGCTGTTGAACGCGGGAGTGACCTTGTTCCACGTGCCCTCGACCAGCCACTCGACGTAGCCGTGATAGACGAAGAGGTCGGTGCCCATGAGCGCCTCGAGCTTCGGTGTGGTCAGGTGATTGCGAACATCCGAGAACCCGAGTTTGCACGCAATCCCGACAGACCGGGCGGCCGCCGCCAGCAGCACGGCCTTGGGTACGCACCAGTTCGCACCACCGGTCAGCACACTGCTGGCCCGGTAGTCCGCAGGGTCCTGGGAGATGGAGAACGGGTTGTAGCGAATCCCGTCCCGAACTGCCGCAAAGAGCGCGGTCGCCCGCTCACCCTCGCTCGCAGCATCCGCGGTCACCTCACGGGCGAAGGTCACGATGTCGTCGTGATCGCTGTCGATGAAGTAGGTCGGCCCCAGGAAGTCGTCGTCGGTCGAGACCATGTCAGTACGAGTGCGCGTCGTCATCGTCCTCCCCTGCCGATCGCGGTCATGCGGCAAGCATAGCCTCAGCCGAGCAGCCCGTTCACGAACACATGCGGGGTGAATCCCGTGAGGTCGCCGATGCCCTCACCCTGGCCGACGAGCTTGATCGGGATGCCCGTCTTCTGCTGCACCGCGAGCACGAAGCCGCCCTTCGCCGAGCCGTCGAGCTTGGTGAGCACGAGACCGGTGA
>JBAQPI010000283.1:0-5410 GCA_049305635.1 Rhodoglobus sp.
CACCACGAAGTCCACCGTCCCGTTGGTCAGCGACTGCACCGGCACATCCACCCGCACCTGCGAGGCGGGTGGTACCACGATCTGCACGCGCCGTTCGAGCACCGCGAGCACGGCGGTCGTCGGTCGCAGGGTGACATACACGGTCACGGCCTGATCGAGGGTGTTGTCGACGTTCACGGGGAGGTATTGGCTGCTGTCCGCGACGAGCAGCAGGCCCGCGATCTCGGCGACCTGCACCGAGTCGCGCAATTCGATGGAATCGGCCAGGAAGCTGTCGCTCGCACGCGTCCAGCCGACCGGGTTGGCCGCCCAGGCGTTCGAGAGCATCGCCAGGAGGGCGAGGCGGCGCTCCCCCCGGATCAGGCCCGGTGTCTCGACGATCGAGGCGAAGCGCGCGTCTGCGGCCTCCGCGGTGAGCAGCGAACCGGCCCGCGCGAGACGTTCCGCGGACTGCGGCTGCTCGGCGATCGTCGCCGCGACCGGGGTGAGGGCGATCGCCTCCCTGATCGAGACGAGCGTGATCGCCGGGTCGAGCGTGAGGGCCGCGACCACCTCCGAGAGCACGCTGCTGCTCACGGGCGGCACTCGGTCCATCGCCGCGAGTACGAGACCGGTGTCGTTCGCGGTCGCGGCGGCGGTGACGGCGGCGACGGGTACCGCTCCCGTCGCGGCATCCCGCAGGGCGGCGGACACCGCGTCGTCGGCGATCAGGATCGACGCGCCATCCACCTTCCCTGTCGCGCCCCTGACGCCCGTGACGTTCCCGGAGGAGACGAGGGTCGTCGCATAGCCGTTGCGCGCGATGATGGCGAGATCGCTCGCGCTCACGGTGCCGGCGCGCGGCCAGGCGATCGCGGGCAGGGTGTACGGCCAGGCGAGCAGCTCCTCGCTCGTCGCCAGGCGCGGCTCGCCCGGGTCCGCGGAGGCCGTCGGCTCGGGGGTCTGCGTTCCACCCGGTGCCGGAGCGAGGAGCGCCGGATCGATCGCGAACTCGAAGCCGTCGGGTTCGGGCACCGCGGTGGCTCCGGCCTGGATCGCGAGCGTGAGGTCCGTGTCGGCATAGCCGAGCGCGAAGGTGTCGTTCGTCGCGGCACCGAGTCGTTCGAGCCACGCGATGGCCGATTCGGGGGCGGCTGCGCCGAGCACGCGGATCGAGGCGATGAGCATCGGGTCGATGCCGATCGTGACCGGGGTGTCGATGACCGCGGCGAGCTCGCGCGTGAGCACGCCCCCCGGCGCCGTGTAGAGCTCGAGCGCCTCGGCCGAGATCAGGCCGGTCGAGTTCGCCGGCGCGACGAGCGGCATGACGAGCGCGAGGTGCGTCGGCCCCCCGACGGCGACCGCGGGTGCGGGCGGGAGCAGCGCCACCGCGCTCGCCAGCCCGAGCCCGACCAACAGGGCCGCGCGCGACAGCCTCATGGACATGGGCCGACCCCGGGAATTCGCTCGGCCAGCATGCGACGAGTCTATTCACTCGCTGCTGATCGTCCGGCGGGAGGCGACGGGCGCGTGACATGCTGGTCCGATCATGGAGAGCGTCGCCACAGCTGTCGCGCGGCTCGGCGAGCTGGCCGAGTCGCGGCCGGTCGCGACCCTTACCGCGGCCTTCGCCGCCGCCGGTCGCGAAATCGCCCTCGTCGGCGGTCCGGTGCGCGACGCGTTCCTGGGTCGCCGGGTGACGGATCTCGACTTCACCACCGACGCCGAACCCGACGAGATCCTCGGCCTGGTCACCCCGATCTCCGATGCGCAGTGGGATGTCGGCAGGCGGTTCGGCACGATCGCGGCGCGCATCGCGGGCCGGACCGTGGAGATCACCACCTATCGCGCCGACTCCTACGACGGTGCGTCGCGCAAGCCGGCCGTCGTGTTCGGCTCCTCGCTCGAGGGAGACCTCGCCCGGCGCGACTTCACCGTCAACGCCATGGCGCTGCGGCTGCCCCAGCGCGTGCTCGTCGACCCGGCCGGCGGGCTCGAGGACCTGCTCGCCTCGCGCATCACGACGCCAGGAACCCCCGAGGTCTCCTTCGGCGACGATCCGCTGCGGATGCTGCGTGCCGCCCGGTTCACGTCGCAGCTGGGCTTCACCGTCGACGAGCGCACCGTGCGGGCCATGCACGAACTCGCTCCGCGGCTGGACATCGTGAGCGTGGAGCGCATCGCGGATGAGCTGCGCAAGCTCCTGCTCACGGATGACCCGGTGCCGGGCATCCGACTGCTCGTCGACACCGGCATCGCGCAACTCGTGCTGCCCGAGGTGCCGGCCCTGCGACTGGAACGCGACGAGCACGCCCACCACAAGGATGTCTACGAGCACAGCCTCACGGTGCTGCGGCAGGCGATCGAACTCGAAGGGCGGCCCGGGATCGAGTCGCCCGACCTCGTGCTGCGGCTCGCGGCACTGCTGCACGACATCGGCAAGCCCGCGACCCGGCGCATCGAGGCCGGCGGGGTCGTGACCTTCCATCACCACGACGTCGTCGGCGCCAAGCTCGCGGCCAAGCGGCTCAAGGCCCTGCGCTTCGACAACGAGACGATCGAGGCGGTGTCGCGGCTCATCGAACTGCACTTGCGGTTCTTCGGCTACACCGAGGGGGCGTGGACCGACTCGGCTGTGCGCCGCTACGTGCGCGACGCCGGATCGCTGCTCGAGCGCCTGCACATCCTCACGCGTGCCGACGTCACCACGCGCAACGTGCGCAAGGCGGATCGGCTCTCCTTCGCCTACGACGATCTCGAGGATCGGATCGCCGCGATCGCCGAGGCCGAGGGCCTTGCCGCGGTGCGACCCGACCTCGACGGCGAGCAGATCATGCGGATCCTGGGCGTCGGCCCAGGGCCTGAGGTCGGCGAGGCGTACCGCTACCTGCTCGAGGTGCGTCTCGACGAAGGCCCGCTGGATCCCGAGGAGGCCGAGGCCAGGCTGACCGCCTGGTGGGCCTCCCGCTGAGGTTCGCGCGGCTCGCGCAGGTTTGTTCCGCCGCCCCGCCGGCAGCCCCCCGCGCAGCGACGCATTGCCGCAGGCACCGGGCGTGGCCTATGCTGTACAGGTTGTCCGCTTGCGGACGACCGTCAACACCCTCCTGTTGCAGATCGTCTGCAACCGTTCTAGTCCGAAGGAGGTGGGTTTGTGACGCACCAGTACGAACTCATGGTGATCCTCGATCCAGAGATCGATGAGCGCACCGTGGCCCCCAGCCTGGACAAGTTCCTCAACGTGATCCGCACCGATGGCGGCACCATCGACAACGTGGACATCTGGGGACGTCGTCGCCTGGCCTACGAGATCAACAAGAAGACCGAGGGCATCTACGCCGTCGTCAACTTCACGGCGACCTCCACGGCCACCGTCGAGCTCGACCGCCAGCTGAAGCTGTCCGAGGCCGTGATGCGCACCAAGGTGCTGCGGGCCGAAGAGGGCTTCGCCCAGGTCGCCGCCGCCAAGAAGCTCGCCGACGAGAAGGCGGCCCGCAAGGCCGCTTCGCCCGCGAAGGCCCCTGCAGCGGACAAGCCCGTGGCCGAGAAAGCCGCCGAGCAGCCCGCGGTCGCGACCGCCGGGGACGCGGAGTAACCGTGGCCGGCGAGACCATCATCACCGTGGTGGGCAACCTGACCAGCGATCCCGAGCTGCGCTACACGCAGTCGGGCCTCGCCGTGGCGAACTTCACGATCGCATCGACCCCCCGCAACTTCGACCGGGCGACGAACGACTGGAAGGATGGCGAGGCACTGTTCCTGCGCGCCTCCTGCTGGCGTGAGTTCGCCGAGCACGTCGCCGGTTCGCTGACCAAGGGCAGCCGTGTCATCGCGACCGGCCGCCTCAAGCAGCGCTCCTACGAGACGAAGGAAGGCGAGAAGCGCACGAGCATCGAGCTCGAGGTCGACGAGATCGGTCCTTCGCTGCGCTACGCGACCGCGCAGGTCACCCGTGCCGCATCGACCGGTGCTGCCGGCGGCGGCGCACCCAGGGGGGGCGGCCAGGTCGCCGAGGAGCCGTGGGCCGCGAGCGCGCCCCCCGGCGGCGACGTCTGGAACACCCCCGGCAACTACTCGGACGAGACGCCGTTCTGATCTCGGCTTCGCTCGATCACCGACGTACATCATCGAAGGAATAGCAACTCATGGCAGGAAAGAGCAGCGGCGACCGCCGCAAGCCCATCCGCAAGGGCAAGGACGGCAAGAACGCCGCCCCGGCCAAGGCGATCCGCGTCGGCGTCATCGACTACAAGGATGTCGCGACGCTTCGCAAGTTCATCTCCGAGCGCGGCAAGATCCGCGCTCGCCGTATCACCGGTGTCTCCGTGCAGGAGCAGCGCCTCATCGCGACGGCCGTCAAGAACGCCCGCGAGATGGCCCTGCTGCCGTACGCGGGTTCTGGCCGGTAAGGGAGCATCATGACCAAGCTCATCCTCACCCACGAGGTGACCGGACTCGGCGCCCCCGGTGACGTCGTCGACGTCAAGAACGGCTACGCGCGCAACTACCTCATCCCGCAGAACTTCGCGGTGGCGTGGACCCGCGGTGGCGAGAAGCAGATCGAGTCGATCAAGGCGGCACGCGCCGCGCGCGAGCACGCGACCCTCGAGGAGGCGCAGGACCTCAAGGCCCGCCTCCAGGCCAACCCGGTCACGCTGACCGTGAAGGCCGGCGAGGGCGGCCGGCTCTTCGGTTCCGTCAAGCCGGCGGACGTCGCGGCCGCGGCCGCCGCGGCCGGGTTCACCGGTCTCGACAAGCGCAAGATCGAGATCACCTCGGCGATCAAGGCGACCGGCGAGCATGAGGCGACCGTGCGGCTGCGCGACGACATCGTCGCGAGCATCATGCTGCGGGTCGTCGCGGCGAAGTAGTTCGGTTCCGCCCCCACACTGGGGGTAGACGGCGGCGGGCAAAAGTCCGCCGCCGTCGGCGTTTGTACACAGGATCCGTCAAAACACACAAACCCTCAAGCGCAAGTCCAGGCTAGTTTCCCCACACGCGGTGTGGAATGGAAAACCGCAGGTCAGGGCGCTGTTCCTTCGAAATTCTGCTGGATCATGCACAGGAGTTTCCACAGCTTCCCCACATCGCCCCCGGCGTTTCGCCCACATTCCGCACAGCGTCATCCACAGGCCTGCTTGTGGCTCCGCCCGAGCCCTCCGTACTGTGGGCCATCCCGCTGTGGCGGGCGTCGATCCGCGGTCGCGCCGCGCGGAGTGTCGGCGCCCGCGACTACAACTGAGGCGTACCGTCGGGAACCGGAAGGGTTGTCAATCGTGTCCATCGCGCACCTCGGGCTGGCAGGGGACCAGCGGCAGGACGGCAGGGCCGATTCGCGCGGCGACCGGGTGCCGCCACACGACCTCCTCGCGGAGCAGAGCGCGATCGGCGGCATGCTGCTGAGCAAGGATGCCGTCGCCGACGTCATCGAGAC
>JBAQPI010000284.1:0-1947 GCA_049305635.1 Rhodoglobus sp.
CCCTTCAGCAACACGGTCACGCCGAGGTCGTCCGCGGCGATGCGCGCCCACTGAGCCGGTTCCGCGGCGATCGGCTCGAGGTCGGCGCGCAGCACGCGCGCGAGCTCGCGATGGTGCGGGGTGAGCACGACGGGGCCGTTCCCGCGGTCGTGGAGGTCGAGGGCCCCGCCGTCCAGCACGGCGGGCACCGGTTCGGCGAGCGCCTCGAGCATGGGGCCGGGGTCGCGTTCGACGGGGTCCATGCCGGAGCCGAGCAGCCAGGCCTGCACGCGCCCGCGGACGGGCACGGCCTCCGGGCGGCGCTGCAGCACGAGGCCGGTCGCGCGGTCCGGACCCAGGTAGCGCACCATCCCGAGCCCGGTGCGCAGGGCCGCCTCCACGCCGAGCACGGCGGCTCCGGGGTAGTGGTCGGATCCGGTGATCACGCCGAGGACGCCGCGGCGGTACTTGTCGTCGTCGACGCCGGGGATGCGGATGACGGCGGCCGCGTCATCCGCGGTCCACTCGGTGGGGGTGACCATGGTGCCCACGATAGTTTGGTGTCGTGGTGATCAGCATCCTGGATCGAGTCGTGGTCTTCGATTACGGGGAGGTGATCTCGCGCTCGCCGAGCGAGGCGGACCGGGAAGTGCTCGTGGGCATCGCGGGCGTCGAGGCCGAGCCGTTCTGGCAGAGTTACTGGCGCCACCGTGACGGTCTCGACCGGGGCAGGACCGGCATCGCCGACTACTGGGCGGCCGTCGCCGCCGACCTCGGGGTCGCCTGGACGGCCCCGGAGGTGCATGCGCTGTGGATCGCCGACTTCCGCAGCTGGTGGAGCCTCGAAGCGGGCACCCTCGAGCTGATCGAGCAACTGCACCACGGAGGCACGCGGCTCGCGGTGCTCTCGAACGCGGGATTCGACTTCGCCGGGCCGCTGCGCACCTCACCGATGGCGGCGTTCTTCGAGCGCTTCTTCGTCAGCGCCGAGATGGATGCGATCAAGCCGGACCCCGCGATCTACGCCGAGGTCGCCGCCGAACTCGGCATCGCGCTCGAGCAGATGGTCTTCATCGACAACAAGTCCGTGAACACGGATGCCGCCGCCGCGCTCGGCGTCACGACCCACCACTTCACGAGCGTGGAAGGTCTGGACGCGTTCTTGCGTTCCCTGACTGCATGACCTCCCTCTTCGACCCCATCACCATTCGCTCGACCGAGATCCGCAACCGGATCTGGGCGGCGCCGATGTGCCAGTACTCGGTCGAGGCCGAAGACGGCGTGCCCGTGGACTGGCACCTCGTCAACCTCGGGGCGTTCGCGCGCGGCGGCGCCGGGCTCGTCTTCACCGAGGCGACCGCGGTGAGCCCGGAGGGGCGCATCACGCCGCAGGACACGGGCATCTGGAACGACGCGCAACGGGATGCCTGGGCGCGCATCGCGGCATTCGTGCGATCCCAGGGGGCCGTGCCGGGCATCCAGCTCGCCCATGCCGGCAGAAAGGGCTCGACGTACCGCCCCTGGGCGCCCGAGCGCGGCACGATTCCCGCGGAACACGGTGGCTGGCAAGCCGTCGCGCCATCGCCGATCGCGTTCGAGGGCTACGCCACCCCGCGGGCGCTCGGCGCCGACGAACTCGCCGGGGTCGTCGGCGCCTTCGCCGCCGCCGCGAGCCGAGCCATCGAGGCCGGGTTCGAGGTCATCGAGATCCATGCGGCGCACGGTTACCTCCTGCACGAGTTCCTCTCCCCGTTGTCGAACCTGCGCGACGACGACTACGGCGGCAGCCTCGAGCATCGCGCTCGGCTGCTGCTCGAGGTCGTCGCCGCGGTACGCGGCGCGATCGGCGGCGACGCTCCCCTCTTCGTGCGATTCTCGGCGACCGATTGGGCCGACGGCGGTTGGGACGAGGAGCAGACCGCCGCGGTGTCGGCGTGGGCGGCGAGCGCGGGCGCGGACTTCTTCGAC
>JBAQPI010000285.1:0-5684 GCA_049305635.1 Rhodoglobus sp.
GGCCAGTGAACTCCGGGAAGTTGTTGGTGGCGTGCAGCCGCTCGATCGCCTGGGCGCCCTCGCCGCGCCACATGAGATCGTTCCACTCCGGGATGAGGTTGCCGAGGGGGCAGCCCTGGTGGCAGAAGGGCACGCCGCAGTCCATGCAGCGCCCCGCCTGGCGGCGCAGCTGGGCGGGGTCCTGCGCCTCGTAGACCTCTTTCCAGTCCATGAGGCGTAGCGCGACGGGGCGGCGCTTCGGGAGCTCGCGCTCCTGCACCTTGAGGAATCCCTTCGGATCAGCCACCGGTCACCTCCAGGATCCGCTTCCAGGCGACGTCGCCGTCCGGGTCGAGGCCCTCCTCGACGAGCGCGGCACGCGTTTCGAGCACGGCGGCGTAGTCGCGCGGCAGCACCTTGACGAACCGTGCGATCGTGTCATCCAGGTTCGCCAGCATGCGGGCGGCGACGACCGAGTCGGTCTCGTCGACGTGGCGCCTGAGAAGGTCGGTGAGGATCTCGATGTCGCCGCTGCCGAGCGGCAGCAGCTCGAGCTCCCCCGACGCGAGGGAGTCGGGGTTCACCCGCTCCGGCCGCAGGTCGTAGATGTACGCCGTGCCGCCGGACATGCCCGCGCCGAGGTTGCGTCCCGTGCCACCGAGGATCACCGCGAGCCCGCCGGTCATGTACTCGAGTGCGTGATCGCCCACGCCCTCGACGACCGCGGTCGCGCCGGAGTTGCGCACGAGGAACCGCTCCCCCACGATGCCGCGGATGAACAGGCTGCCCTGGGTCGCCCCGTAGCCGATGACGTTGCCGGCGATGACGTTGCGCTCTGCCTGGAACACGCTCGTGCGGTGCGGGCGGATGACGATCTGGCCGCCGCAGAGCCCCTTGCCGACGTAGTCGTTGCTGTCGCCCTCGAGGCGCAGCGTGATGCCCGAGGGCATGAACGCGCCGAGCGACTGCCCGGCGGTGCCGGTGAGCCGCACCTCGATGGTGCCGGCAGGCAGACCGTTCTCGCCGTGCCGCTTCGTCACCTCGTGGCCGAGCATGGTGCCCACGGCGCGCTCGGTGTTGCGGATCGGCAGCTCGATGACGACCGGGGCGCCGGACTCGAGCGCGTCGACGCTCAGCCGGATCAGCTGCTGGTCGAAGTGCTTCTCCAACTCGTGGTCCTGCTGCACGCGGTTACTGCGCGGCTCGTCCTCGTCGAACTCCGGGCCCTCGAAGATCGGGCTCAGGTCGAGCCCGTCGGCTTTCCAGTGCTCGATGGCACGATCGGTCTCGAGCAGCTCGCTGTGACCGATCGCCTCCTCAAGGCTGCGGAAGCCGAGCTGCGCGAGATACTCCCGCACCTCCTGGGCGAGGAACTCGAAGAAGTTGACCACGAACTCCGGCTTGCCGGTGAACCGGGCCCGAAGTTCGGGGTTCTGCGTCGCGACACCCACCGGGCAGGTGTCGAGGTGGCATACCCGCATGAGGATGCAGCCCGAGACGACGAGCGGGGCCGTCGCGAAGCCGTACTCCTCGGCACCGAGCAGAGCGCCGATGATGACGTCGCGCCCGGTCTTCATCTGCCCGTCGACCTGCACGACGACACGGTCGCGCATGCCGTTGAGCATCAGCGTCTGCTGCGCCTCGGCGAGGCCGATCTCCCAGGGGGTGCCGGCGTGCTTGAGCGAGTTGAGCGGGCTCGCACCCGTGCCGCCGTCGTGTCCGGAGACGAGCACGACATCCGCCTTCGCCTTCGCGACCCCGGCCGCGACCGCGCCGATGCCCGACTGGCTCACGAGCTTGACGTGCACGCGCGCTTCGGGGTTGGCGCGCTTCACGTCGAAGATGAGCTGCTTGAGGTCCTCGATCGAGTAGATGTCGTGGTGGGGCGGTGGCGAGATGAGGCCGACGCCGGCGGTGCCGTGGCGCGTGCGGGCGATCCACGGATACACCTTGCCGGCAGGCAGCTGGCCGCCCTCGCCGGGCTTCGCGCCCTGCGCCATCTTGATCTGGATGTCGGTGGCGTGCGTGAGGTACATGCTCGTCACGCCGAATCGACCGGATGCCACCTGCTTGATCGCACTGCGCCGCTGAGGGTCGAGCAGGCGCGCCACATCCTCGCCGCCCTCGCCGGTGTTGGACCGCGCGCCCAGCCGGTTCATCGCGATGGCGAGGGTCTCGTGCGCCTCCTGGCTGATCGAGCCGTAGCTCATCGCCCCGGTGTTGAACCGCTTGACGATCGACTCGACCGGCTCGACCTCGTCGATCGGCACCGGGCGTCGCTCGCCCTCCTTGATCCTGAACAGGCCGCGTAGCGTCATGAGGTTCTCGGCCTGCTCGTCGACGAGTCTGGTGTACTCGCGGAAGATGTCGTAGCGCCGGGTGCGGGTCGCGTGCTGCAGCCGGAAGACCGTGTCCGGGTTGAACAGGTGCGGTGGGCCATCGCGGCGCCACTGGTACTCGCCGCCGGTCGTGAGGCGCTCGTGCACGCTCGGTGCGCCATCTTCCGGGTAGGCGGCCGTGTGCCGTGCGGCGCTCTCCGCCGCGATGACGTCGAGGCCGACCCCGCCGAGCAGGCTCGAGGTGCCCGTGAAGTACTGGTCGACGAACTCCTGCGAGAGTCCGATCGCCTCGAAGGCCTGCGCGCCCGCGTAGGAGCCCACGACCGAGATGCCCATCTTGGACATGATCTTGAGCACACCCTTGCCGAGCGCCTTGATGAGGTTCTTGACGGCCTGCTCGGCGGTGATCGAGTGGATCATGCCGCTGCGCACGAGCTCCTCGGCGGTCTCCATCGCGAGGTAGGGGTTGATCGCCGAGGCGCCGTACCCGACGAGAAGGGCGACGTGGTGCACCTCGCGGACGTCGCCGGCCTCGACGATGAGTCCGACCTTCATGCGGTTCTGCTCGCGGATGAGGTGGTGGTGCACGGTCGCGAGCATGAGCAGCGAGGGGATCGGGGCGAGATCCTTGTTGGAGTCCCGGTCGGAGAGCACGATGAATTCCGCGCCGGAGCGGATGGCCTCGTCGACCTCGTCGCACATCCTCGCGAGGCGCTTCTCCATGGCCCTCGGGCCCTTGTCGACCCGGTACAGGCCGCGCACGGTGTAGGTCAGGCTCGACCCGGGCCTGATGTGCTGGATCTTGGCCAGCTCGTCGTTGTCGATCACCGGGAAGTCGAGGGCCACCTGGCGGGCGTGCTCAGGCGTGGCGTCGAGCAGGTTGCGCTCGGGCCCGAGTCCGAGCTTCATCGAGGTGACGACCTCTTCGCGGATCGAGTCCAGCGGCGGGTTGGTGACCTGCGCGAACTGCTGCGTGAAGTAGTCGAAGAGCAGGCGCGGCCGATCGGCGAGCACCGCGATCGGTGTGTCGGACCCCATGGCGCCGAGCGGTTCGGCGCCGTTCGCCGCCATCGGCGTGATGAGGATGCGCACCTCCTCCTCGGTGTACCCGAAGGTGCGCTGTCGGCGCGTCACCGAGGCCGGGGTGTGCACGATGTGCTCGCGCTCCGGCAGGTCTTTCAGGGCGATGCGGTTCTGCTCGAGCCATTCGCCCCAGGGCTTGGATGCCGCGAGCTCGGCCTTGATCTCGTCGTCCTCGATGATGCGGCCCGCGACGGTGTCGACGAGGAACATCTTGCCGGGGCGCAGCCGGCCCTTGCGCACGACCTTGGACTGGTCCACGTCCGGCAGCACGCCGATCTCGCTCGCGAGCACGACGAGCCCGTCGTCGGTCACGAGGTAGCGTCCCGGTCGCAGGCCGTTGCGGTCGAGGGTGGCACCCACGAGTGACCCGTCCGTGAAGACGAGCGCCGCCGGGCCGTCCCAGGGCTCCATGAGCGTGCCGTGGTACTCATAGAAGGCGCGGCGCGCCGGGTCGACGTCGACCTGGTTCTCGTAGGCCTCCGGCACCATCATCATCATCGCGTGCGGCAGCGAACGGCCGGCAAGGTTGAGAAGCTCCACGACCTCGTCGAACGAGGCGGAGTCGCTCGCTCCGGGCGAGTTGATGGGCAGCAACGGGGTCAGGTCGCCGAGCACCTCGGACTCGAGCTGTGACTGGCGGGCGCGCATCCAGTTGCGGTTGCCCTGCACGGTGTTGATCTCGCCGTTGTGCGCGATCATGCGGAACGGCTGGGCGAGCGGCCACGACGGGAAGGTGTTCGTCGAGTACCTCGAGTGCACGAGGGCGAGCCGCGAGACGAAGCGCTCGTCGGAGAGGTCGGGGTAGAACGGCTCGAGCTGCAGCGTCGTGACCATGCCCTTGTAGACGAGCGTGCGCGCGGACAGCGACGGGAAATAGGCGTTCAGCTCGTGCTCGGCGCGCTTGCGCAGCCGGTAGACCTGACGCTCGAGGGTCATGCCGCCCACGATCTTGTCGCCGTCGGTGCGCAGCGACTGCACGAAGACCTGCTCGAAGACCGGCATCGCGCCGCGCGCGAGGTTGCCGAGGTGCCCGGGGTCGACGGGGACATCGCGCCAGCCGATGACCCGCAACTCCTCCTCGGCGGCGAGCTCCGCGAGCCCCGACTTGATCTCGCCGCGCTCCTTGACGTCCGTGGGCAGGAAGGCCATACCGACCGCGTAGCGTCCGGCTGCCGGCAGCTCGAAGTCCACCACCGCGCGCAGGAAGGCGTCGGGGATCTGGGTGACGATGCCGGCGCCGTCGCCGGTGCCGGCATCCGACCCGACGGCACCGCGGTGCTCGAGGTTGCGCAGGGCGCCGAGCGCCGTCGCGATGATGTCGTGTCCGGCGGTCCCGCGCAGCGTGGCCACCATCGCCAGGCCGCACGCATCCTTCTCACGGGCAGGGTCGTAGAGACCTGTTGCCCGCGGAACTGAGCTGAAACGCTCGTAGGGTGGCGTGAGAGCCATGGATTCCGTCCTCACGATGGTGCTTGCTGTGGTGGGACGTCTGCGGCCCAGGTGGGTGCAGCCCTATCGATCAGGGCTTCTTGGTACCTGCCCCGCTTGTGGCGAGCTTCTCGGCGGCCGCGACATCATCGTCGGGATCGTCGGTATCCGAGTAGGTCTCCTGCGAGTCTACCGCACCCCCCGGACCGCGGCCCGGCGTGTAGGGGCCGGGCTCCTCGCCGGGATGACGACGCGCCTGCACGATGTAGAGCACGATCCCGAGCACGATCGCCGCGAACGCACCCCAGACATTGCTGCGGATGCCGAGGAAGACCTCGCTCGGATCCACGCGGATCGACTCGAACCAGGTGCGCCCGACGCCGTACCAGATCATGTAGAGCGCCCACACCTTGCCCCACTGCAGGCGCGGAGCGGCCTCTCCGACCGGGAAGAACGGCACCGTCACGGCGAAGAATGTCCGCTTCGCGAAATGCCACTTGCGCTCCAGCGCCAGCAGCACGATAATGCCGACGACGTTCCAGACCATCTCGTAGAGGAACGTGGGGTGGAAGAGCGTGCCCTCCGGAAGCCCCACCGGGAAGGCCGGGTTGCTCGCCTCGATCTCGAGGCCCCACGGCAGGTCCGTCGGCTGCCCGTAGAGCTCGTGGTTGAAGTAGTTGCCGAGGCGCCCGAGCGCCTGCGCGAGCAGCATCGCCGGGGCGAGGGCGTCCGCGAAGGTCCAGAACCGCAAGCCGGCGATCCGGCAGCCGATCCAGGCGCCGACGGCGCCGCCGATGAGCGAGCCGAAGATCGCGTTGCCGCCGTTCCAGATGCGGATGATCTCCCAGGGGTCCG
>JBAQPI010000286.1:0-6322 GCA_049305635.1 Rhodoglobus sp.
GCCCCACCCTGTGAAGGAGTGGGAGTCTGAGTGCCCTGCGGGGCCGCAGGTATGGGCGTTTCGTCGGACTTGCGGCCCCGCGTCAGTCGCCCGATGAGCGAGGGGCGGCCCTGGC
Organism: Rhodoglobus sp.; assembly: GCA_049305635.1. Taxonomy (GTDB): domain Bacteria; phylum Actinomycetota; class Actinomycetes; order Actinomycetales; family Microbacteriaceae; genus Rhodoglobus. The sequence continues at coordinate 116 of JBAQPI010000286.1, forward strand.
GCTTCGAGTACACGTCGATGCCGACAGCGATGAGCAGCACGAGGCCTTTGATCATCTGCACGCGGTCGGCCCCGACCGAGAGCAACTGCAGGCCGTTGTTGAGCACGGCGATCACCAGACCACCGACGATCGAGCCCGCGACGGTGCCGATGCCGCCCGAGACGGCGGCGCCGCCGATGAAGACCGCCGCGATCGCGTCGAGCTCCCAGCCCACGCCGTCGCCGGGACCGGAGGCCACCGAGCGGGCGATCCACAGCATGCCCGCGATCGCCGCAACGACCGACATGTTGGTCATGACGAAGAAGTTCACCCGGCGGATGTTCACGCCGGAGAGCTCGGCCGCGCGCCAGTTGCCGCCGACCGCGTAGATGTGGCGGCCGATCGTGGTGTTGTTGGTGAGGAACGAGTAGCCCAGCACCAGCACGCCGAGGATGATGCCGGCGATCGGGAAGCTGGTGCCGACCCGGCCAGAGGCGAACAGGACGGTCGCGAACACGACGACCGCCAGCAGCACGCCGACCTTGACGATGCTCACCCACAGCGGCGCACTCTCCGCGCCCATGCGGGCCTGGTTGCGGCGCAGCCGCACCTCCTGCCAGACGACCGCCGCGGCCACCAGGGCGCCGAGCACCAGGGTGGGGTTGGAGAAACCGAAATCCGGCCCGAAGTCGGGCAGGAAGCCGCCGCCGATGAAGGTGAAGTCACGCGGCACCGGGATCGAGGTCGAGTTGCCGACGAACTGGTTCGCCCCGCGGAAGAAGAGCATGCCGGCGAGGGTCACGATGAAGGCGGGGACCCCCATGTAGGCGACCCACCATCCCTGCCAGGCTCCCACGATCGCGCCGAGGGCGAGGCCGATGACCATGGCCACCGGCCACGGCACGTCGAAGACGTACATCGACTGCGCGACCACGATGCCGACGAAGGCCGCGACCGATCCGACCGAGAGGTCGATGTGCCCGGCGACGATGACCATGACCATGCCGACCGCGAGCACGAGCACGTAGGCGTTGCCGTTGACGATGTTGATGAGGTTGTTCGGGTCGAGCGTCTTGCCGCCCGTGAGCACCTGGAACAGCACGATGATCACGATGAGGGCTCCGAGGATGCCGAATTGGCGTCCCGCCGAGTTGGATCCGCCGAACATCTTGGCCAGATCACGGATGCCGCCGGACTTCTTGGGTGCTGGAGTGCTGTCGCTCATCGCTGGGTGACTTTCTTCTCGGAGGTCATGCCGCGGAGCAGGGTCTCCGGGTCGGCATCGGCTGCGGGGATCTCGTTGGTGATGGCGCCCTCGAAGATCGTGTAGATCCGGTCGGAGACGCCGAGCAGCTCCGGCAGCTCGGAGGAGATCATGATGACCCCCTTGCCCTGGGCGGCGAGCTCGCGGATGATGTGGTAGATCTCGGTCTTCGCACCGACGTCGATGCCGCGGGTCGGCTCGTCGAGGATCAGCAGGTCGGGGTCGGTGAACATCCACTTCGCCAGCACGACCTTCTGCTGGTTGCCGCCGGAGAGCTTGCCCACGCCCTCGTCGACGGTCGGGGTCTTGATCCGCAGGCTCTTGCGGTACTCCTCGGATACGTTGTGCTCGGCAACCTTGTCCACGACGCCGAACGGCGAGATCTTGCCGAGCTTCGCGGAGACGACGGAGGCCTTGATGTCGTCGAGCAGGTTCAGGCCCAAGGCCTTGCGGTCCTCGCTCACATAGGCGAGACCCGCGTCGATGGCCTCCTCCACGGTGCGCAGCCTGAGCACCGTGCCGTCCTTGATGATCTCCCCCGAGACGTAGGTGCCGTAGGCCCGGCCGAAGATGCTCATCGCGAGCTCCGTGCGCCCGGCGCCCATGAGACCGGCGAAGCCGACGACCTCGCCGCGGCGCACCGTGAAACTCGAGCCCTTGGCCACGAGGCGCTCGGGAGCGAGGGGATGCTGCACCGTCCAGCCCCGCACCTCGAAGAACACCTCGCCGATCGTCGAGTTGCGTTCGGGGAAGCGGTGCTCGAGCACGCGGCCGACCATGCCCCGGATGATGCGGTCCTCGTCGACCCCGCCCGCGCCGACGTCGAGCGTCTCGATCGTGCGACCGTCGCGCAGGATCGTGATCTCGTCCGCGATCTCCTCGATCTCGTTGAGCTTGTGGCTGATCATGATCGACGTGATACCGCGACCCTTGAGGCCGCGCAGCAGGTCGAGCAGGTGCTGGGAGTCCGACTCGTTGAGCGCCGCGGTCGGCTCATCCAGAATCAGCAGCTTCACCGACTTGTTGAGGGCCTTCGCGATCTCGACGAGCTGCTGCTTGCCGACGCCGATGTCCTTGATGAGGGCGTCCGGGTCGTCGTCGAGACCGACCCGCGCGAGCAGCTCGATCGCCTTGCGCTTGGCCTCGACCCAGTCGATGGCGCCGAAGCGGTTCCGCGGCTCGTTGCCGAGGAAGATGTTCTCGGTGATCGACAGCAGCGGGATGAGCGCGAGCTCCTGGTGGATGATGACGATGCCCGCGGCCTCGCTCGCGCGGATGTCGCGGAAGCGCATCTCCTGGCCCTGGTAGACGATCTCGCCCTCGTAGCTGCCGTAGGGGTAGACCCCGGAGAGCACTTTCATGAGGGTCGACTTGCCCGCGCCGTTCTCGCCGCAGATCGCGTGGATCTCCCCCGCGTGCACCGTGAGCGTCACGTTCTCGAGGGCCTTGACGCCCGGGAACTCCTTGGTGATCGACCGCATCTGAAGGATGGTGGGGGATTCGGACGCGGCAGGATTCACGGTCCGGACCTCCTCGTCGGTTGGGTTCTGCGTGGGGTGTTCGACCTCGACGGTAGCCCCCGAAGTCCTTGTCGTCAAATAGTGAAGACAAGAATCTCCCGGATCGTGACCAGCGCGTTGCCGCGCAGGCCCGGAGACTCCGGCATTTCGGCGGGGAGCGCCGCGGGACGTTACAGTGATCACCGTGGCGAGCCGTAACCCGACGCCGGGTTCCCAGACTTCATTGCGCGAAGCCAACCGGGCGCGCATCGTGGAGTCGCTGCAGCGGCACGGCCACCTGACTCAGGTCGAGCTGGCGGGAGCCACCGGACTCTCGGCCGCGACCGTGTCCAACATCGTCAAGGAGCTCTCGGCCGTCGGCGTGCTGAACACCTCGACGACATCGCGCAGCGGTCGCCGGGCGGTCGAGGTGACGCTCGTGCGCCGGGCCGGGCTCGTCGCCGGCATCCACTTCTCGGCGCGCCACCTGCGCGTGGCGATCTCCGACGTCGAGCGCACGATCGTGGCCGAGCACCACGCCCCGCTGGCCCACGACCACAAGTACGACCGGGAGATGGATCGGGCGACCCTGCTGCTGAGCGACATGGCGGATTCGCTCGACACCTCCCTGAACGAACTGCTCGCCGTCGGGATGGCGCTGCCGGTGCCCGTGAACGGCTCCACCGGCATCATCGCGACCCGCGGGCTGATGCGCGGCTGGGACGATGTGCCGATCGCCGAGGCGATGCGCGAACGGATCCAGCTGCCGGTCTTCGTCGACACCGAGTCCAACCTCGGCGGTCTCGCCGAGGCGCGGCACGGGGCCGCCCGCGGGGCGAAGGGCGCCGCCTACATCCGCGTCGGCTACACGATCGGCGGCTCGCTGCTCATCGGCGGCAGCCCATACCACGGCGTCAACGGCCGGGCCGGGCAGATCGGCCACGTGACGATCGACGAGAACGGCCCCATCTGCCGTTGCGGCAACCGCGGCTGCCTCGAGACCCTCGCCGGCGGGCCCGCGCTGCTCGACCTGTTCCGGGAGGATCCCGGCCTGCAGCGCCTGCGCGACATCGTGCTCCGCGCTGAAGAGGGCAACGCCGGGGCCAGGCGCGCGATCGCGGATGCCGGCCGGCACATCGGCATCGCCGCGGCGAGCCTCGCGAACCTCTTCGATCCCGACGTCATCGTCATCGGCGGCGAACTCTCGGACGCCGGCGAGCTGTTGCTGGCCCCCATGCGGCACGCGCTCGAACGTGCGGCACCCGGCGGCGGCAGCGATGCTCCACAGATCGTGCCCGGCGCCCTGGGCCACCGGGCGGAACTGCTGGGATGTCTCGCCCTCGCGATCGACAACGTCGCCGCCGAACGGAGGCCGGCCGGTGCCTGAGCTGCCCCGATACGATGACCACCACAGGGAGGTCCGCATGAGCGCCGAGCCGACGACGGCTGGACACGCGCAGCACACTACCCTCGCCATGCGCGGCATCAGCAAGAGCTTCGGCGCCGTGCGCGCGCTCACCTCCGTCGACCTCGAGGTGCACCCCGGCGAGGTCGTGGCGATCGTCGGCGACAACGGCGCGGGCAAGTCGACGCTCATCAAGATCCTCGCCGGCGTGCACCGTCCGGACTCCGGCTCGATCAGCTTCGGCGGTCGGCAGGTCACGATCGGCAGCACCATGGAGGCCCACGACCTCGGCATCGCGACCGTGTTCCAGGACCTCGCGCTGTGCGACAACCTCGACGTCGTCGCGAACCTGTGGCTCGGGCGGGAGATCACCGAACGCGGCGTGCTGCAGAAGATCGAGATGGAACAGCGCTCCTGGCAGCTGCTGCGCGAGCTCAACGCGCGCATCCCCTCGGTGCGGGCTCCGGTGTCCACACTCTCGGGCGGGCAGCGCCAGACGGTCGCGATCGCGCGCTCCCTCATCGGGGAGCCGGGCATCGTGATCCTCGATGAGCCCACCGCCGCGCTCAGCGTCGCCCAGACGGCCGAAGTGCTCAACCTCATCGAGCGCATGCGCGAGCGCGGGCTCGGCATCATCCTGATCAGCCACAACATCGCGGACGTGCAGGCCGTCGCGGACCGGATCGTGGTGCTGCGCCTCGGTCGCAACAACGGGGAGTTCCGCTCAGACGAGGCGACGAACGAACTCATCATCTCGGCGATCACCGGTGCGACGGACTACTCGAACCCGCGCCGCGGCAACGCGGAGCTCAGCTGAGAGCATCCCGGTCGCGCCGCCGTTTCACGACCGTCACGACGACCGCCACGAGCCCGAGCACCGCCGGGACGAGCAGGTGCGCTCCCGCGAGCACCAGCAGGCAGGCGACGAGCACCGTGGAGGCCACCGCCATCCACCATCCGGCGGTGAACCCCTCGAGCAGGCGCACCGCGGCGACCATGCCGAGCGCGTAGACCGCGACCATCGAACTCGTGTGGATCAGGATGAACGGCTCGAGCTCGAAGTCGAGCACCAGCCACATCACGCCGAAGTACGTCAGCGAGATCGCCGCGGTGAACAGGATCGCCCGCCGCGGCACCTCCCCGGCCGCCGCCCCCTTCGCGAGGAACCCGGGCAGGTGCCCGTCACGACCGAGGGAGGCGGCGAGATTCGCGAAGGCCGGGATGTACGCGTTGAGCACGCCCACCGCGACGACGACCGCGATCACGGCGACGACGTACGGACCGATCCCGGGCACGGTCGCCGCGGCGAGATCGATGAGCGGCACCTGGCCCCGCGGTTCTGCGGAGCCCAGCACGCCCACCGTCACGACCTGCAGGGCGAGGTAGGCGAGTCCCACGACGACGATCGCGATCCCCGTCGCGAGCGGGATGGTGCGCCGCGGATCGCGGAACTCCCCCGCGATGTGCGTGACGGCCTCCCACCCCGCGAATGCCCACACGAAGAGGCTGATCGCGAGCCCCACGCCTGGCCAGCCGTGGGGCAGGAACGGTGTGAAGTTGCCGGGATCGATCGCCGAGGCGCTCACGGCGACGACACCCACCACGACCGCGATGAGCAAGCCGGTGAGGAGCAGTTGCACCGAGCCGCCCACCCGCAGGCCGAACAGGTTGACGGTCGTGGGCACGAGCAGGAAGGCGAGCGCGAGCGGCGCGATGGCAGCCCGTTCGACACCGAGCGCCGCGACGAGGTACTCGGCGCCGAGGGTCGCGACCACGGGTGCCCCGAAGCCGACGCCGAACAGGAACCAGTACCCGGCCATACGCGAGGCGGTCGCCCCGAGGGCGAGGCGCACGAAGGTGGCGACACCCCCGGCGTCGGGGTATCGCGCCGCGAGGGCGGCGAACGTACCGGCGAGCGGGATCGAGAGCGCGAGCACGGCGAGCACGGCGACGATGGAGGCGGGGCCGGCGGCATCCGCGGCGAGACCGGGCAGCACGAGGATGCCGGTGCCGAGCACCGCGGCGACGTAGAGCGCCGAGGCCTGCGCGAGGCCGAGTCG
>JBAQPI010000287.1:0-13171 GCA_049305635.1 Rhodoglobus sp.
GCGCCGAGCCGGGCGAAGGCGGGCAGGTAGTGGCTGCGCTCGAAGACGTTCACGGAGTCGAGCTGCAGCACGCCGAGACGCTGCAGCAGCAGGCCGAGCTGCCGCGTGCCGACGGTTCCGGCCGGGCGGCCGAAGCCTTGCGCGGCGAGTGCGATGCGCCGGGCCTGGGCGGGGGAGAGGGACTCGGGCACCCTCCGACCATACCCACGGGCGAGGACGGTTCCGCGCGCACAGACAGTTCGCCTTCGGTTCACCCCGCGGATGCCGGGGCGTTCCCGCGCGTGCGTAACGTCCCGTCGGGGCCTCCGGTCCTCCCAAAGCCCGCACACAGCGCGGGCGCCGGACCCCACGGAAAGAGGATTCCCTTGACCAGAATGCGTACCTTCGCCGGCGTCGCCCTCGTGGCCGCCGCCGCGATCACGCTCAGCGCCTGCACGACCGGCGCACCCACCGACGTCGACGCGGCCGCCGCGACGAGCGCCGCCGACTTCGGCGGACTCGAGGCCCTCATCGCCGCTGCGCAAGCCGAGGGCGAGCTCAACGTCATCGCGCTGCCCGACAACTGGGCCAACTACGGCGAGATCAAGGCGCTCTTCGAGGAGAAGTACGGCATCACGGTCAACTCGGCCGACCCCGACATCTCGAGCGCCGAGGAGATCGCCGCCGCCGACAACCTCGCCGGCCAGGACACCGCCCCCGACGTCTTCGACCTCGGCACCGCGGTCACCCTCGACAGCCTCGACTACTTCGCGCCGTACCAGGTCGCGAACTGGAACGAGATTCCCGAGGGCAACAAGGAGGCCACCGGCCTCTGGGTCAACGACTACACGGGCAGCATGTCGATCGGCTACCAGTCCAACGAGGTTGCCGAGCCGACGAGCCTCGATGACCTGCTCGGCGATGACTACCGCGGCGCGGTCGCCCTCAACGGCGACCCGACGCAGGCGGGCGCGGCCTTCGCCGCCGTCGGCCTCGCGACGGTGCAGTCGGGCGGCACGCTCGACGACTTCACCCCGGGCATCGAGTACTTCGAGCAGCTCAACGACGCCGCCAACGTCCTGCCGGTGAACGTCACCGAGGCCGCGATCGCCGCGGGCGAGATCAAGGTCGCCTTCGACTGGAGCTACAACAACCTCGCGGTCGCCTCGACGGTGGAGGGCTGGAAGGTCACGACCCTCCCGGGCACGATCTACACGAGCTTCTACAACCAGGCGATCAACAAGGACGCGCCGCACCCGGCCGCTGCCCGCCTGTGGCAGGAGTTCCTCTACAGCCCCGAGGCGCAGAATCTGTTCATCGTCGGCGGCGCGTACCCCGTGACCATCCAGACGCTGCAGGATGCCGGCACCGTCGACACCGACGCGCTCGCGGCTCTCGGTGAGCTGGAGGGCGAGCTCGTGACCCCCACCTCTCAGCAGGCGGAGGCCGCTGCGGCCTTGCTCGCCGAGAAGTGGGCTGCGGCGATCAGCTAGCAGTGACCACCATCGCCGATCCGTCGGTGACGCGCGGCGCCGTGGACTCCTCCGATCGGGGAGCGCCCCGGCGCCGTCCGCGCATCGCGCGCCTGCTCGGGCTCACGCCGTTCGCCGCCTACGTGCTGGTCTTCCTCGCCATCCCGACCATCCTCGCGGTCGGCACGGGCTTCTTCACCGAGGACGGCGTGTTCACCCTCGACAACCTCGCCGGCCTGTTCGCCCCGAACGTGCTCGCGACCTTCGTGAGCTCGTTCTGGGTCTCCGCCGTGACGGCGATCGTCGGCGCCGTCGTGGGCGCCCTCGTCTGCTACGCCCTGCTCGGCACGCGAGCCGAGGGGGCGCTGCGCACCGTGGTCGACTCTGCATCGAGCGTGCTCGCGCAGTTCGGCGGCGTCATGCTCGCCTTCGCCTTCATCGCCGCGATCGGCAGCCAGGGCCTGGTCACCGTGTGGTTGCGGGACGCCTTCGGCATCGACATCTTCGCGAACGGCGTGTGGCTCTACCAGGTGCCCGGGCTGCTGCCGGTGTACCTGTACTTCCAGGTGCCGCTCATGATCATCACCTTCATGCCGGCCCTCTCCGGCCTCAAGCCGCAGTGGGCGGAAGCGAGCGCCACCCTCGGCGGCACGCGACTGACCTACTGGACGCACATCGCCATCCCCGTGCTCGCCCCCGCGTTCCTCGGCAGCCTGCTGCTGCTGTTCGCGAACGCCTTCTCCTCGTACGCCACTGCCGCGGCTCTCATCAGCCAGGGTTCGCAGATCGTGCCGCTGCAGATCCGCTCGGCACTGGTGAGCGAGACCGTGCTCGGGCGCGAGAACATGGCCGGCGCGCTCGCGCTCGGCATGGTCGTGGTCATGGTCGTCGTGATGTGGGGCTACTCGGTGCTGCAGTCCCGCACCTCGAGGTGGCAGCGATGAGCGTCGCGCGTCGGATCGGGGCGGAGCCGGGCCGTCTCGCCCGCTGGGTCATCCTCGGCGTCGTGGGGGCCGTCTTCGCGATCCCGATCGTCGCGATGCTCGAATTCAGCCTGAGCACCAACAACGGCGACGGGTACACCCTCGATCATTGGACGGCGCTGTTCGACCCCGAGAACGCGCGGGCCTACCGCGGGCTCTTCGTCGCGATCGGCAACTCGTTCCTGCTCGCCGCGGTGACCGTCGCGATCGTGCTCGTGCTGCTGCTGCCGACGATGATCCTCGTGCACATCCAGTTCCCGCGCCTGCGGCGCGTGCTCGAGTTCATCTGCATCGTGCCGATCACCGTGCCCGCGATCGTGCTCGTGGTCGGGCTCGCACCCGTCTACGCCGTCGTCGTGCGCGTGCTCGGCGGCTCGATCTGGACGCTCGCCTTCGCCTACGGCATCACCGTGCTGCCCTACGCCTACCGGGCGATCCAGGCGAACCTCGACGCGATCCCGGTCGTCACCCTCAGCGAGGCCGCACGCTCCCTGGGTGCCGGCTGGCCCGTCATCCTCTGGCGCGTGCTGCTGCCGAACCTGCGCCGCGGCGTCCTCGCCGCTGCGTTCATCTCGGTCGCCGTGGTGCTCGGCGAGTTCACCATCGCGAGCCTGCTCAACCGGGTGAACCTGCAGACCGCGCTGCTGCAGGTCGGGCAGTCCGACCCCTGGGTCGCGGTCATCCTCGCCCTGCTCGCGCTCGCCTTCGCCTTCCTGCTCCTCATCGTCATCGGCCGCCTCGGCTCGGCCCGCAACCGGAGGTCGTCATGACCAGCACGATTCCCATCGCCACCCAGACCGTCACCCCCGTCGAGGGCGCGAGTGTCGAGCTGGTCGGCGTCGTCAAGGACTACGGCGGACACCGCGCGCTCGACGGCATCGACCTGGCGATCAAGCCGGGGGAGTTCGTCGCCCTGCTCGGCCCGTCCGGCTGCGGCAAGACGACGGCGTTGCGGGCGCTCTCCGGCCTCGAGATCATCGACGCCGGCCGCATCCTCATCGACGGCGAGGATGTCGCGGCGGTGCCCACGAACAAGCGCGACATCGGCATGGTCTTCCAGTCCTACTCGCTGTTCCCGCACATGACCGCGCTCGAGAACGTGGAGTTCGGCCTGCGGATGCGCAAGGTGCCCGCCAATCGGCGGCAGCCGCGCGCGGTGGAGGCCCTCGACATGGTCGGCCTCGCACGCTTCGCCGACCGGTACGCCCATCAGCTCTCCGGCGGACAGCAGCAGCGCGTCGCGCTCGCGCGCGCCCTCGTCACGCGACCGCGCGTGCTGCTGCTCGACGAGCCGCTCAGCGCGCTCGACGCGAAGGTGCGCGTGCAGCTGCGCGACGAGATCCGACGCATCCAGACCGAACTCGGCATCACGACGGTCTTCGTCACCCACGACCAGGAGGAGGCGCTCGCGGTCGCCGACCGCGTCGCCGTGATGCGGGATGGCACGATCGAGCAGATCGGCACGCCCGAGCAGCTCTACACGACGCCGTCGAGCGCCTTCGTCGCGGACTTCGTCGGACTCAGCAACCGCGTGGCCGCCGAGGTCGTGCGCGGCCGGGTGCTCGTGCACGGCACCGAGCTCGAGCTGCTCGGTGCGTCGCTGGCCGACGGCCCGGTGACGGCGTATGTGCGCCCGGAGGACGTGACGATCGAGAAGTCGCGCGCGGCCGGCATCCCAGCGGTCGTCGTCGCCTCGAGCTTTCTCGGCTCGCTGCGGCGGACGCAGGTGCGGCTCGCGGACGACTCCCTGCTCTCCGTGCAGCACGACGTGGATCTGCGTCCGGAGCCGGGAACCGCGGTGAAGCTGCGGCTGAAGGGAGCGCCGGTCTCGGCGGTTCCCCGCGCCTAGAATTGCGCAATGGCACTCTCGCGCGCGAAGAAGGTCGACCCCGCACCCGTCGATCCCGAGCAGACGGTGCCGGTGGGCCTGAAGATCGCGGCCGCGTACTCGTGGCGGGTCCTGCTCGTGCTGGGCGTGCTCGCGGTCTTCGTGTTCCTGTTCATCCAGCTGCGCTACATCGCGATCCCGTTCATGATCTCCGTGCTCCTCGGCGCGCTGCTGGTGCCTCTCGTGCAGTGGCTGCAGCGGCACCGCTGGCCGAAGTGGCTCGCCGTCATGCTCGCGATGGTCGGCACGATCGCGATCGTCACCGGGCTCATCATCGTGGTGGTGTGGCAGATCCGCAACGGCTTCCCCGACCTCCAGGAGCGCTCGATCGCCGCCTACGAGGACTTCCGCGCCTGGCTCGCCGTCTCGCCGTTCGCGATCAGCAACGCCGAACTCGATGCCTGGATCGCATCCCTCGTCGATGCGATCCAGAGCGACGCGGTCATCACCGGGGCGCTCTCGGTGAGTTCGACGGCGGGGCACGTGCTCGCGGGACTGCTGCTGACGCTGTTCGCGACCGTGTTCCTCCTCATCGACGGCAAGGCCATCTGGGCCTGGGTCGTGCGGCTGTTCCCGAGGCGCGCCCGGCCCGCGGTCGACGGCTCCGGCCAGGCCGGCTGGATCACGCTCACCACCTTCGTGAAGGTGCAGATCTTCGTCGCCGCGGTCGACGCGACGGGCATCGGACTGGGCGCCTGGATCCTCGGCCTCGTGTTCGGTGGCTTCCCGCTCGTGATCCCGATCGCGATCGCGGTGTTCCTCGGTTCGTTCATCCCGGTCGTCGGCGCGGTGGTCACCGGGGCCATCGCCGCCTTCGTGGCGCTCGTCTACCTCGGCCCGCTGCCGGCGCTCATCATGCTCGGCATCGTGCTGCTCGTGCAGCAGGTGGAGGGGCACGTGCTGCAGCCGCTCGTCATGGGCACCGCGGTCAAGGTGCATCCGCTCGCGGTCGTGTTCGCGGTGGCCGCGGGCTCCTTCATCGGCGGCATCGCCGGCGCGCTGTTCGCGGTTCCGGTCGTCGCGGTCGCCAACGTGATGATCCGGTACATCGCCTCCGGGCGCTGGCGCACCAGTCCGCACCCCACGGCGAAGGAGATCCTCCCCAGTGCCTGATCCGACCCTCGTGGGCCCGACCCTCGCCGAGTTCCAGGAGGCGCGCGACCGCGTGTCCTCCGTCGTGCACGCCACGCCCATGGAGGACTCCGCCTCGATCTCCGAGGTGCTCGGCTCGCCCGTCTACCTCAAGTGCGAGAACCTGCAGCGCACCGGCTCCTACAAGATCCGCGGCGCGTACAACCGGCTCTCCCGCCTGAGCCCCGAGGAGAAGGCCCGGGGGGTGGTCGCGGCCTCGGCCGGCAACCACGCCCAGGGGGTCGCCTTCGCGGCGCGGGAGCTCGGCATCCACTCCACCATCTACATGCCCGTGGGGGTGGCACTGCCCAAGCTGCAGGCGACGAAGCACTACGGAGCGGAGGTCGTGCTCGAGGGCAACGATGTCGCCGAGTCGCTCGCGGCGGCCGCCGAGTTCGCCGAGCGCACCGGGGCGGTGTTCATCCACCCATACGACCACATCGACATCGTGGCCGGCCAGGGCACGCTCGGCCTGGACATCTACGATCAGCGGCCCGACCTCGACACCGTGATCGTGCCGATCGGCGGCGGCGGGCTCATCTCGGGCGTCGCGAGCGCGATCAAGCAGCGCGCCGCCCTCGATGGCCGCACCGTGCGCGTCATCGGCGTGCAGGCCGCCAACGCCGCCGCGTATCCGCCCTCGCTCGAGCGGGGCGAGCCGACGCAGATCCAGACGCTGCCGACCATCGCGGACGGCATCCTCGTCAACAAGCCCGGCGTGCTCAACTTCCAGATCGTGCGCGAGACGGTCGACGAGGTCCTCATGGTGAGCGACGACGAGACCGCGCGCGCCCTGCTCGTGCTGCTGGAGCGGGCGAAGCTCGTCGTCGAGCCCGCGGGTGCGGTCGGCGTCGCCGCGATCCTCTCCGGGCAGGTGCACGCGAGCGGCACGACCGTGGTGCTGCTCTCCGGCGGCAACATCGACCCGCTCATGATGGAGCGCATCATCAGCCATGGGCTCGGCGCCGCCGAGCGCTACCTCAAGCTGCGCATCCCGCTGCCGGACCGCCCCGGCCAGCTCGCGAGGGTGTCGGCGCTCGTGGCGGAGGCGAACGCGAACGTGGTCGAGGTGCTGCACACCCGGCACAACGGCGGTCTGCAGATCAGCCAGGTCGAACTCGAGCTGCACATCGAGACGCGCGGACCTGAGCACGCCGACCAGGTGCTCGAGGTGCTGCGGGCCGAGGGCTTCAACCCCCGCGTCGACTTCTGAGCCCGGAGATGGTCAGTGAGCCCGGGGATGGTCAGGGGATGTAGGTCTCGACCTTGAGGATCTGCACGGGGATCGACTTGCCGTTCGGGGCCGTGTAGCTCGTCTCATCGCCGACCTTGAGCCCGATGATCGCGGTGCCGAGGGGGCTGCCCTCGCTGTAAACGTCGAGGTCGCTGTCGCCGACGATCTCGCGGCTGCCGATCAGGAACGTGGACTCGTCACCGAGGATCGTCGCCGTGATGAGGGTGCCCGGCTCGACGACGCCGGTGGACTCGGGCGCCTGCCCGACCTTCGCGGTGCGCAGCAGCTCCGTGAGCACGCGGATGCGGGCCTCGATCTTGCCCTGCTCCTCCTTGGCCGCGTGGTAACCGCCGTTCTCCTTGAGGTCGCCCTCCTCGCGCGCCGCCTCGATCTTCTTGGCGATCTCGGCGCGGCCCTCGCCGGCGAGGTGCTCGAGTTCGGCGGTGCGTCGGTCGAAGGCCTCCTGGGTCAGCCAGGTGACCGCGTTGTCGTTGGCCACGGAATACTCCTAACAGCAGCGAAACCGGCCATCGCGGGCCGGTTCCTCAAGTGAATTCTCAAGCTTAGGTGAGCCAGCAGCGGTAGATCAAGCCGGTCACGGCGCGTTCGGTCGTGAGCACGGTCTCGCTGAACTCGCGCGTCGAGAGCTCGGAGGCGGGGATGTCGACGACCTTCCACCCGACGATGCCGAAGCTCGAGTTCATGGCCTGCACAGCGCAGCGGGCCTCGGTTCCGGGTTCGACCGTGAACCTCCAGCGCACCGAGACGGCGGAGTCGTCGAGGATCTCGTGCCCGATGTCCCTCGCTTCGAACTGCGCGGGTGAACCCCCGAGCCCGCCCCAGACGAGCCAGGCCGTGAACACCAGACCGAACGCGACGGCGGCCCCGATCACGAACCAGCGCGTGCGCCGCGCAGCGCCCGGCGTGCGCCCGTACCGCGCGTCGATCGTGCTTCGCTGCTCCACCGTCCGGCTCCCGTAGTCTTTGGTACAAGGCTACCGACACCGAACCTCGAGGACCGATGCACCTGCTGACCGCGGCCATTCTGTGGCTTGCCACTCCGACCCCCTCGCCGACCCCGTCGGGCGGCATCGACGAGAACCTCGTCACGCCCGGGGCGATCGGCTTCGCCGTGACCCTGCTGGTCGCTCTCGCGACCGTCGCCCTGGTCGTGGACATGGTGCGCCGCGTCCGCCGCGTCCGCTACCGCGAGCAGGTGCGCGCGGAGATCGCGGCGGAACGCGACGGGGCTACAGCACCGGAGGATTGATCGCCACGAGGAAGATCGCGACCCAGTGGCACAGGAACGCGAGCAGTGTGCAGGTGTGGAACAGCTCGTGGAAGCCGAATCTGCCCGGGAACGGGTTCGGCCGCTTGAGCCCGTAGAACACCGCGCCGATCGTGTACAGGAGGCCGCCGATGAGGATCAGGGTCATCGTCACGGGAGCGTTGGTGAAGAAGTCGACGATGAACATCATCGCCGCCCACCCCAGCAGCACATAGAGCGGCGTGTAGAGCCAGCGCGGTGCCCCGACCCAGAAGATGCGGAAGCCGATGCCGAGCGCCGCGCCGCCCCAGACCAGCCAGAGCAGGAGCGTGGCCTTCTCGGGCGGGAGGGCGAGCACCGAGATCGGGGTGTAGGAGCCTGCGATGAGCAGGAAGATGTTGGCGTGGTCGATGCGCTTGAAGACCGCCTTGACCTTCGGGTTCCAGTTGATGCGGTGGTAGAGCGCGCTCGTGCCGAACAGCAGTAGCGAACTCGCGAAGAAGATCGCCGAACTGACCTTGGCGGGCACGCCATCCGCGAGGACCACGAGGATGACGCCGAGCGCGATCGCCGCCGGGAAGGTCGCGGCGTGGATCCAGCCGCGCCACGTCGGCTTCTGGTCGATCGCCGCGTAGCTGATCGCGTCGTCGAGGAGCGGGAGGTTGGGAAGCTCCGAGGCCGGATCCTCCTCGACCTCGGCTTCCGGCTCGGGTTCGGTCGCCTTGCTGGTCACCTTGCCAGTGTATGGGTGGCCGGCGATGGCTGGCTGAGTGTCGGCTTGGACTAACGTAGGCCTGTGAGCCAGCGTCAGGGTCCCCTCGGGCGCGGGCTGCTCTACGGCCTCTACCAGCGGCGGTTGCGCCGCCAATTGGCCGGGCAGCCACGCCCGCATCACGTCGGCATGATCATCGACGGCAACCGTCGCTGGGCGAAGCTGCGCGAGCTCGAGACGGCCGCGCACGGGCATCGTGCGGGTGCGGCCAAGTACCGCGAGTTCCTCGAGTGGTGCGACGACCTGGGCATCGGCGTCGCCACGCTCTACCTGCTCTCGACCGACAACCTCACCGGCCGTTCCAAGGCCGAGCTGGATGAGCTGTTCGAGATCATCGGCGACCTCGCCGAGGATCTCTCGCACTTCCGCGACTGGCGCATCCAGCACGTCGGCTCCAACGAGGGGCTTCCGCCTGCCCTCGTGACCAAGCTCGAGGAGGCGGCCGAGCGCACCAGGGGCAACACCGGTCTGCACGTCAACCTCGCGATCGGCTACGGCGGCCGGCGCGAGATCGCGGATGCCATGCGCAGCATCGTGCGCAGCCACGGCATCCAAGGCGGCACCCTCGACGACCTCGCCGACCTGCTCACGCCTGAGCTCATCGCCGAGCACCTCTACACCGGCGGCCAGCCGGACCCGGACCTGATCATCCGCACCTCGGGCGAGCAGCGCATCAGCGACTTCATGCTCTGGCAGAGCGCCCACAGCGAGTTCTACTTCATGGAGGCGCTCGGGCCCGACCTGCGCGAGGTCGATTTCCTGCGCGCACTGCGGGCGTTCTCCCGCCGCCAACGGAGGTTCGGCCAGTGATCGGCATCGAGGAGTTCATCGCGAGGTTCGAGGAGGAGCCCGGCTACTTCGACTTCGCCCACCACGGTCCGGTCGGCCGCACCGTCGTCGAGGAGTCCAACGCGAGCCTCGCGCAGCTCGCGCATTCGCGATTCGGCTCGTACGCGACCCCGCTGGACCAGGACGAGCGGATGCGGGCGGCGGTCGCCGCGATCATCTCGTTCCCGGCGGAGCGCATCGTGTTCCAGCCGAACACGAGCGAGGGGCTCCTGCACGCGATCTTCGGGCTCACGGGCGAGGTCGCGCTCTCGCTCGGCGAGTTCCCGAGCAGCACCTTCCCCGTCGTGCGGGCCCAGGAGGCGCTCGGCACGATCGAACCCCGCTGGCTCGAGACCGACCATGGCCGCATCACGCCCGGCACCGTGAAGGCGCAGTTGACCGAACGGACGACGGCCGTCGTCGTGAGCCTCGTCGACTTCCGGACGGGGGCGCTCGCCGACCTCGAAGGCATCAGGCAGGTCATCGGGGATCGCCTGCTCATCGTCGACGCGATCCAGGGCTTCACGGCGGTCGACGCACCGTACGAGGTCGCCGACGTCGTCGCCGCCGGCGGACAGAAGTGGGCGCGGGCGGGCTGGGGCACGGGGTTCCTGGCGATGAGCGATCGGGCGATCGAACGCATCCGGCCCGTGCTCTCGGGCTTCCCCGGGACCGACGTCGAGGGCATGCCACTCGACGAGGTGCCGCCGCCCACGCACGGCGTCGGGGCCTTCCGCGTCGCAATCCCCGACCCGATCGCCCAGGCCCGGTTCGCGGCCGCGCTCGAGGAGATCGCGGAGGTCGGCGTTCCCGTGATCGCCGAGCACCTCGCCCACCGCACGAGCCGGGTGATCGACCTCGCCGACGAGTTCGGGATCGCCGTGTCGTCCTCGCGGGACGAGGCCGAGCGAGCGGGCATCGTCGTCATCACCCCCGAGCCCGACCAGCTCACGGTGCTCACGGCATCCCTGCACAACCATGGCATCACGGTGACGGCGCGGCAGGGGTCGGTGCGCATCAGCCCGCACGTGACCACCGACGAGGAGAGCTTCGCGATGCTGCGCGCGGCCTTCCTGTCCTTCGCCACGGCGATCAACGTTTAACCTGCAGGACACACAACCCGGTGTGTCGGTCACATGCCCGACACAGCGAGCGCCTAGCGTCGAAGTCGTCGGGCACGGCGCCCGGCCGGGACGGCCACGTACGTTCGTCTCGCGTCCACAACGCGGCCGTTTCGCAACAGGATCCGGGAGCGATCGCGCTCCCGGGGATGGAGCGCACGTGACCGAGCTCGCCAACTCCCAGCCGACCAAGCACGAATCGAAGGCGGGAGGGCGGGGCGCAAGCCAGCTCGAACGCACCTTCGTGCTCGATACCTCGGTGCTCCTCTCCGATCCGAAAGCCGTGCTGCGCTTCGCCGAGCACCACGTCGTGCTCCCGGTCGTGGTCATCACCGAGCTCGAGGCCAAGCGCAACGATCCCGAGATCGGGTACTTCGCCCGCCAGGCGCTGCGCAACCTCGATGAGCTGCGCATCAAGCACGAGCGCCTCGACTTCCCGATCGCGGTCGGCGACGGCGGCTCCCTGCGGGTCGAGCTCAACCACTCGAACATGTCGGTGCTGCCCTCCGGGCTCCAGCTCGGGGACAACGACTCGCGCATCCTCGCCGTCGCGCTCAACCTCGCCAACGACGGGCTTGCCGTCACCGTGGTCTCCAAAGACCTGCCGCTGCGCGTGAAGGCCGCCTCGATCGGCCTGCCGGCCGAGGAGTACCGCGCCGAACTCGCCGTCGACTCCGGCTACACCGGGCAGGCGGACATCGACCTCGGCTCCGAGGCGATGGCGAAGCTCTACGACGAGGAGATGCTGCACACGCGCCTCGTCGAGGACCTTCCGATCAACACCGGCCTGGTCATCCACTCCGATCGCGGCTCGGCGCTCGGCCGGGTGACCGCTCGCGGCCGGTTGCGGCTCGTGCGCGGCGACCGCGACATCTTCGGCCTGCACGGACGCTCGGCGGAGCAGCGGCTCGCGATCGACCTGCTGCTCGACCCAGAGATCGGCATCGTCTCGCTCGGCGGCCGCGCCGGCACGGGCAAGTCCGCGCTCGCGCTGTGCGCCGGCCTCGAGGCGGTGCTCGAGAAGCAGCAGCACCGCAAGATCATGGTGTTCCGCCCGCTCTACGCGGTCGGCGGCCAGGAGCTCGGCTTCCTGCCGGGGGATGCCGCGGAGAAGATGAACCCGTGGGCGCAGGCCGTCTTCGACACGCTCGGCTCCGTCGTCTCGCAGAACGTGCTCGACGAGGTGATCGAACGCGGGATGCTCGAGGTGCTGCCCCTCACGCACATCCGTGGCCGCTCGCTGCACGACGCCTTCGTGATCGTGGACGAGGCCCAGTCGCTGGAGCGCAACGTGCTGCTGACCGTGCTCAGCCGCATCGGGCAGAACTCCCGCGTCGTGCTCACCCACGACGTCGCGCAGCGCGACAACCTGCGGGTCGGCCGTCACGACGGGGTCGCGAGCGTCATCGAGACGCTCAAGGGCCACGCCCTGTTCGGCCACATCACCCTGCAGCGCTCCGAGCGCTCGGCGATCGCGGCCCTCGAGACCGAGATGCTGGAGTCGAACGAGCTCGTCTGACCGCGCCGGCCCGCGAGAGACCGTAGGGTCTACTCGTGGGTTGGGTGTTCGGCACGATCTCTGTCACGCTGGCGGTGCTCCTGGTGTGGGGCATGCTCGCGCCGCGGAGCCAGTGGCGCGTGCTGCGGGCCTGGAGCGTCGCGGACCCCCACGACCATGAGCCCGGAGGGGCCGTCTACGGCTGGCTGAGGCTCGCCTCGGCGGTCGGCGTCGTCGGCCTCGCCATCGTCGGCGTCGTGGCCGCCGGCACGGCCGTGGCGAACCTGCCGAAGCCGCCGCCGCCGCTCAGCCCGCTGCACATCATGTGGGGCTCGCCGACACCGCAACTGCTCGACCGCATCTCCGTCAACCTCCCCGAGGCGCCTGCCGGCCTCGTCGAGATCCCGATCCTCGGGTATCAGGACTTCGACGACGGCATCCCCGCCTACCAGCTCGACCTGCGCGAGTTCACGATGCTGGGGGATCCGGCGCCGGCCGGCATCACCGGCTCCGAGCCGGATGAGGGCAGCTCGGCGATCGGCTCATCGAACCTCCTCGTGCACGTGCGCGGACCGGTGCTGTGCATTCCGCGCGCCATCGTCGTGGTCGAGTCGGAGACCGCGGTCGAGGTCGGCGTGTTCTACGGGGCCCCGGACGACCCGGAGGGGGAGGCCGTCGACCACGCGGCATCCTGCTCGCTCGACGATCCCATCACGGGCTCGCTGCTGATCCCGGTGCAGCTGTCCGGACCGGTGCTCGACCGCGAGGTGCGCGACCTCGAGGGTGAGCCGGTCTCGCACGTGCGCGCGCCCGACTGAGGCTCAGCCCGGGTGCGTCATCGACATGACATCGAGGGCGGTGTCGAGCTGCTCGAGCGTCACCTCGCCACGTTCGACGAAGCCGAGGTCGATGACGGCGTCGCGCACCGTCAGGGCCTTGGCGACCGAGTGCTTGGCGATCTTGGCCGCGCTCTCATAGCCGATGATCTTGTTCAACGG
>JBAQPI010000288.1:0-2455 GCA_049305635.1 Rhodoglobus sp.
GAGCTCGAAGCCCAGTTGATCCGCCCCGACCGCAAGGACGAGCAACCACGGTTCGGCAAACTCGGCGGAATGGGCCGCCACGCTGATTTCGGACAGCAGATTTGATGGATTCTTACGCTGCCAGGGCTGGCTGTTGATAACTGTAGTGGACTTCGTTGGGGCGTCGGTAGCCGAGCGCGGAGTGCCGGCGACGGCTGTTGTAGAAGCCCTCGATGTAGGCGATGACGTCGCGTCTGGCGCGCTGCTTCGTGGGGTAGACGGTGCGGTAGACGCGTTCGTTCTTCAGCGCTGAGAAGAACGATTCCGCCATCGCGTTGTCCCAGCACACGCCGGTTCTGCCCATCGAGGAACGCATGCCCAGACCGGTCACAAGCTTCCGATATTCGGCCGAGGTGTAGACACTGCCGCGGTCGGAGTGGAAGATCGCATCCGGCTCGATCACCGTGGTCGCTGCCGCGTTTCGAAGCGCGTCGGCGACCAGCTCGGTGCGCATGTGATCGGCGATGGACCACCCCGCGACCTTCTTCGAGTAGCAGTCGATCACGGTGGCGAGGTAGATGAATCCTTGCCAGGTGTGGATGTAGGTGATGTCGCCGACGAACTTCACGCCGGGACGATCCGCGGTGAAGTCCCGATTCACCAGATCCGGCATCGACGCGGCTGCCTCGGCGTCCGCGTCGGTGGTGACCCGGAACGGGCGCGGCTGACATGGCACCAGGTGCTCCTGCCGCATGATTTGACGCACCAGCTCCGGCGAGCACTCGGTGCCCTCCTCGGCCAGGTCGGCGTGGATCCGCCGATACCCGTAGGTGCCGTCGGACTGCTCGAAGAAGTGGCAGATCCGCACCGCTAACGCGCCCCGGCGTGCCGCTGTGGCTGATTGCGGGCGGCTGAGCCAGTGATAGTAGCCAGAGGTCGACACCGCCAACCACAGACACATCTTCGTCACCGGATTCGTCTCGGCCGGGTCGTTTTTCTGGGAATCGATGTACTCGTATTTGCTCACTACCGCTGCTCCCTCGCGAAGTAAGCGCTGGCTTTTTTTAGGAACGCCGTCTCAGCCCGAAGATCTTGATTCTCCCGCTCCAGCTCCTTCAACCGAGCACGCTCGGTGAGCGTCAGCTCCTCCTCGGTTCCACCGTTGGCGTCACGGTACTTCACCAACCAGTTCCGCAGCGTCTCGGCGCCCACGCCATACGCGTCCGCGACTTCCTTGATCGGCTTCGAGGTGGAGATCACCTCCTGGCACAACTCGTCCTTGAACTCCTGGCTGAACCGTCGTCGTGATGCGACCATGCTTGCGATCTCTCTTTCAGTAGCGCCCCCGATCTTAAGAGGGCCCACTGTCCGAAATCCCTAGGCCGCCCATCTATCGAATTACAAGAATCCGGCCGACCCGGAGCCGTCCGATCATGGAATTGGCCGGTCACGGGGTGGTTTGACCACGAAGGTTCATCTCGTCGCTGACGGCAGAGGCCGGGCGTTGTCGATGGTGATCACCGGCGGCAACATCAACGACACCACCATGATGACCACGGTGCTTGGCAGCATCTCGGTGCCCCGGGTCGGCGGCGGCAGACCCAGGGGCCGACCGGATCGGGTGCTGGCCGACAAGGGCTACCCGTCGAAAGCGAACCGGGCCTGGCTGCGTCAGCACGGCATCGCTGCGACCATCCCGGAGCGCGACGACCAGATCGCCCACCGCCGCCGGAAACCTGGCAGACCCATCGACTTCGGCGTCGAGCAGCGGGATCGCTACCGCGGCCGCAACGTCGTCGAACGGTGCTTCAACCAACTCAAGCAATGGCGCGGAATCGCGATGCGAACAGACAAGACCGCCCGCAACTACCACGCAGGCATCTGCCTCGCCGCCACCCTCCACTGGCTCAACACCAGCTTTAGCAACACGGCCTAGTAGCGTGTCGCGTCTAATGTAACGGGTATTGCTGGTTTGCTTGTCTCGATTGATACTTGATCGGGAGGAGAGACTGTCATGCCGAGGCGAAGGAACATGTCGTCACATTGACGGCTGCTGATCGGGTGAAGCTGACCCGGGTGATTTCGCGGGGCTCGAGTCCTGCGCGGACGATCATGAGGGCCAGGATTCTGCTGGAGTTGGACGAGTCCGCTGGGCCGGCGTCGGATCGACGGGTGGTAGCCGAGCGAGTCGGGGCGTCGGAGGGCACCGTGTATCTGGTCGCGAAGCGGTTCACCGAGTCTCACGGGAACGTGGATGACGTGATCGGCCGCCGCAAGCGGGCCACGCCGCCGGTGCCGGCGAAGGTCACCGGAGACGTCGAGGCGCGAGTGATCGCGCTGGCGTGCACGAAACCACCCGCGGGGTTCGACCGGTGGTCGCTACGGTTGCTGGAGAAACATGTGCTGCTCACCGACGGGCTCCCGCCGCTGGATCACTCCACGATCGGTCGGACCCTGAAAAAAGGGGGCTTCGTCC
>JBAQPI010000289.1:0-1783 GCA_049305635.1 Rhodoglobus sp.
GTATCAAGGGGCGGGGAGGCGACTCCCCGCCCCTTGCTCGCGACACGCCGAAAACACTAGATGTGGGGGAATGACAATCGTGTCATTCCGGTTATATAGTGTGATGCACCCCGCAAACGGCGGGTGAACGAGAAGACTTAGGGGAGGTTCCGATGGACAACGAGACCGACACCGTGGGTGGCTACGCCGTTCCCATGGACCCGATGGATCTCCTGCAGTGCGACAGCTGCCAGTAGGCAGTCGCACCCACCAGATTCAGGCCCCGGCCGACCGTCATGGTCGCCGGGGCTTTCGGTTTTCCGGGTCGGCCGATCGCTAGGCTGGCTGGCGTGCCAGTGAACCCCGACCTCGTCGGTCGCGCGTTTCCCCCGGTCGCGCCCTATCTGGTGGGGCGCGAGAAGGTGCGGGAGTTCGCGCGAGCCGTCTTCGCGACCAGTCCGCTCAATCACGATCCGGCCGCGGCGCTCGCCGCGGGCTATCCGGATGTCGTCGCCCCGCCGACCTTCCCCGTCGTCGTGCAAGAGGCCACCCTCGCCCAGCTGCTCGCCGAACCGGATGCGGGCATCGACTTCAGCCGGGTCGTGCACGGCGACCAGCGCTTCAGCTACAGCCGTCCCGTGGTCGCCGGCGACGAGCTCACCGCGACCCTGGTGGTCACGAGCGTGAAGACCCTCGGCGGCAACGCCATGGTGACCGCGGAGTCGACCATGGTCGACCCCGGTGGCGCCCACGTCGTCACCGCGATCTCGACGCTGGTGGTGCGCGCGGATGACTGAGATCTCGACGGGCTCGATCAGCGTGGGCGCGGTGGTGGCCGAGCGCACCACCCACCTCACGCGCGATTCCCTCGTGCGCTACGCGGGGGCATCCGGCGATTTCAACCCGATCCACTACCGCGACGACGTCGCGCGGTCGGTCGGGCTGCCGGGCGTTCTCGCCCACGGCATGCTCACCATGGGGATCGCGGTGCAGCCCGTCGTCGACTGGCTCGGCGACCGCGGCTGGGTCTCCGACTACCAGGTGCGCTTCACGCGGCCCGTGCTCGTGCCCGCGGAGGGCGTCGCGACGGTGACCGTCGTCGCCAAGGTCGGCGCGGTGGAGGAGGGCGCGGCGCGCATCGACCTCACCGTCACCTTCGACGATGCGACCGTGCTCGGCAAGGCGCAGGTGCGGGTCGCCTTCGCGTGATGCTGCTCTCCGAACTCACCACGATGCGGGTCGGGGGTCCGGCGCGCGAGCTCGTGACCGCGCGCACGCGGGACGAGATCGTGGATGCCGCGCTGGGCGCCTGGTCCGCCGGCGACGAGTGGCTCGTGCTCGGCGGCGGCAGCAACGTGCTCGTCTCGGATGCGGGATTCGACGGCACTGTCATCCACGTCGCCAGCCGCGGAATCGAGCGTGCCAGGGGCGACGTGCCGAGGCTGCTCGTGCAGGCGGGTGAGCCGTGGGATGCCGTGGTCGCCTACGCCGTGGAGCACGGGCTCGCGGGCATCGAGGCCCTCAGCGGCATCCCGGGATCGACCGGGGCCGCACCGGTGCAGAACATCGGCGCCTACGGGCAGGAGCTCGCCGGCGCCCTCGTCGCGATCGAGTTCCTCGACTACCGCACGGGGGAGGTGCAGCGCCTTGCCGCCGCCGGCCTCGGCCTCGGCTATCGCACCTCGGCGCTCAAGCGCGGTCGGCAGGGCATCGTGCTCGCGGTCGAGCTCGAGCTCAGCCCGCGCGAGGACGGCGCGATCGCCTACCCACAGCTCGCGACCGCTCTCGGCGTCGGGCTCGGCGA
>JBAQPI010000290.1:0-7923 GCA_049305635.1 Rhodoglobus sp.
TCGGTACGGCGGCCTCTACCGCGCGGCCGATCTGTTGCAGGTCGGCGAGCGCGCCGAGGTCCAACCAGTCGAGACCGATCGCATCCTCGGGATCAGCCGGCTCGGCGAACCAGCGCTCCGCGTCGGCGGTGAGCGGCATCCCCTCGGCAAGGCCGCGCAAGTGCGAGATCGTAAGGCTGTCGAAGACCGAGCCCCAGTCGTCGCCGAGCTCACGAAGCACACCTTCTGGGCCCAGCTTGTCGAGCTTGTCGAGGGTGATCATCGCCTTACCGTGAGCGGCGGCGTCCAGCCCGAAGTGGTTCAGCCATCCCGCGAGAATCCGCCGGTCGTTCACGCGAATCGTGCAGCCCTCGAGGCCGAGCGCGTCGAGGGTCGCCGCCGTCGCGGTGATGAGCTCGACCTCGGCGATCGCACCGGGCTCGCCGATGATGTCGATGTCGCACTGCACGAACTGGCGGAATCGGCCCTTCTGAGGCCGCTCGGCGCGCCAGACCGGCCCGATCTGGATGGAGCGGAACACGGCGGGCAGCTCCGCGCGATGCGAGGCGTAGAACCTGGCGAGCGGCACGGTGAGGTCGAAGCGCAGCCCGAGGTCGGCGAGCTCGAGCGGGTCGTCCGCCGCGTGCAGGTCCTCGGCGCTCAGGCCGCGCTTCATGACCGCGTAGGCGAGCTTCTCGTTGTCACCGCCGAGACCCGCGTGCAGGCGGTCGCTGTCCTCGACCACCGGGGTCTCGATCTCGTCGAAGCCGTAGGAGGAGAAGGTCGAGCGGATGACACCGAGCACCCGTTCCCGGCGCGCCTTGTCGGCGGGCAGGAAGTCGCGCATGCCTCTCGGAGGGTTCACGGGTGAGGCCATGCGTCGATTCTCGCAGACCGGGCCCCACGCAGCCGGCGCAGCCGGTATGTATACTGGAACGTCATTCACTCGTCGACGTGGTCCGGGTGGTGACGTGAACGTCCGACGCAGGACCTTCTCCCACGACTGGGCCGGCAGGTCGGGTAATCCCGCCGGTCCTTCACGGTGCCCTCTCCATTCGGGTTGGGGAGGGCACCTTTCTACTCCGCCCCGCGGATGTCCTCCTGCAGCCCGCGGAGGGCGCCGCGCAGGGCGCGTTCGGCATCCAGCCCCCGCTCGCGCGCGGCGGCGACGATCGCGAGCAGGTCCGCGCCGAGCTGTTCCTCCGTGGCAGCGATCGCCACGGCATCCCGGTGCACGCCCACCTTCGCCGCGCGCCCGAGCAGCTTGTCGGCGAGGGCGAGCGCCGGCATGGCGGACGGGATGCCGTCGAGCACGCTCGTGCGCCCCGGCTTCTCGACGGCCTTGAGCCGGTCCCAGCTGGCCATGACGGCGTCCGCGGTGTCCGCGACGGCGTCACCGAAGACGTGGGGATGGCGGCCGACCATCTTCGCGGTCATGTGGGCGGCGACATCCTCGAGCGTGAACCGGCCCTCCTCGGCGGCGATGTCGGCGTGGAAGAGCACCTGGTAGAGCACGTCGCCGAGCTCCTCGACGAGCTCCGCGTCGTCGGCGGCCTCGATGGCCTCGACCAGTTCGTAGGTCTCCTCCACGAGGTACTGCACGAGGCTCGCGTGCGTCTGCTCGCGGTCCCAGGCGCAGCCGCCGGGGGCGCGCAGACGCTCGAGGGTGGCGACGAGCTCATCGAGCCTGGGGTTCGGCGCGGTCACGGCAGCAGCCGGTCCCCCTCATGCCGCGCGAGGTTGCGCGCGTAGCGCTCCGTGAGCTGCACCATGAGGTCGGGCGTCTCGCGGTCGAGGCCGAAGACATAGCCGGGGAAGTCGAGCTCCTGCTGCAGCGACCAGATCTCCTCGTGGCGGTCCGGGGAGAAGAACTGCGCGGGGTCCCCCACCGCGACCCAGGCGATCGGCACCGTCGAACGCTCCGGCACCGGGGTGCGCAGGTGCACGACCGCGTTCACGCGGATCTCGCTGCCGCGACCGATCGTCGCGCCGTTGAAGATGCGCACCCCCGTCGCGATGAAGACCTCCTCGGCGATCTCCGCGCCCGAGATCGAGCACTGCGGGCCGATGAGGCAGTGGTCGCCGATCGTGACGTGGTCGGCGGCGCTCGAACGGATGACGGCGTTCTCCATCACGATCACGTGCTCGCCGATCACGATCGAGCCGCCCTCCGCCGTGATCACGGCGCCGTGCAGCACCTGGCAGTCGGCGCCGATCGTCACGTCGCCGCTGATGACGGCGGTCGGTGCGATCGTGGCGCTCGGGTCGATCCTGGGGCTCGCACCCTGGTGCTCGTACAGCATGGGCCAAATCTAGTCCGAGCCGGCCGCGATCAGTCCACCGCGACCGCGACCGGCTCGAACCCCTGCAGCGGGGCACGAGGCATCGCGAGGGCAGCGACGAGGATGCCCGCGGCGACGACCGCCACGCCGCCGAAGACCGCGCCGCTCGCGGCGACGATGGTGCCGGGGTCGTGCTCGTCGCCGCCGAGGTTCGCGATGACGGCGTTCGCGACCGCCCCGAACACCGCCGCGCCGAGGGCCTGGCCGATCGACCGCGAGAACATGTTCGTGCCGGTGACGACACCGCGTTCGGCCCATTCGACGCTGGACTGCGCCGCGACGAGGCTCGGGACGGCCGCGAAGCCGAAGCCGAGCCCGATGACGAAGCACGCGACCGCGACGACCGGGATCGAGGGATTCGGGGCCAGCACGGCGAACAGGCTCGCACCGAGCACCGCGAGGGCCCCGCCGAGGATCGTGGTCGCGCGGAAACCGAAGCGCAGGTAGACCCGGCCGGAGACCGCGGCGGCGATCGGCCAGCCGATCGTGAACGTCGCGAGCGCGAGGCCCGCCATGAGCGGCGTCGCGCCGATGCCGATCTCGAGGTAGGTCGGCACGAAGGCGGTCAGCCCGATGAGACCCGCGCCGATCGCGAGCCCCATGAGCGTCGTGGCAAGGATGATCCTGCGCCGGAAGAGGCCGAGCGGCAGCACAGGCTCCGCCGCCCGGCCCTCGACGAACACGAACAGCACGAGCAGCACGGCGCCGACCGAGAACACCGCGATGCTCGGCGCCGAGTCCCAGGCCCACTGCTCACCGCCCTCGAGCACGCCGAGAATGAGGAGCGTCATGGCCGCGGTGAGCAGCGCGGCTCCCAGGTAGTCGATCCGGTGGGAGCGCCGCTCCACCCGTTCCGCGAAGTTGCGGGCGATGAGCAGCACGGCCAGGCCGCCGAGCGGGATGTTGATGAAGAAGATCCAGCGCCAGGCATCCACCTGCGCGAAGAGCCCGCCGAGGGTCGGACCCGCGACCGAGGCGATCGCCCACACGCTCGCCACGTAGCCCTGCACCCTCGCGCGCTCGCGCACCGTGTAGAGGTCGCCGATCATCGTGATCGTGATCGGCAGCACGGCACCCGCCCCGAGGCCCTGCACCGCGCGGAACGCGATGAGCGCAGGCATGCTCCAGGCGAAACCGCACAGCACCGATCCGAGCAGAAAGAGCGCGATGCCGAACAGGATGACGGGCTTGCGCCCGATCGTGTCGGCGAGCTTCGAGTACACCGGCACGGTCACCGCCGAAGCGAGCAGGTAGATCGAGAACAGCCACGGGAACGAAGAGAAGCCGCCGACGTCGTCGACGATCGTCGGCACGGCGGTCGCGATGATGGTCGCGTCGATCGCCACGAGGCCCGTCGCGACCATGATCGCGAGCAGGATCGGCCCTCGCTGGGAACGGAGCCCGATGTCACTGGCCAGGGGAGGTCCTCACGTCGCTGTCGATCGTCAACCCTAGAGCAAAGCCGGCACGCGCCCACGGCATTCCCGTGTGACCATGGAGCATGCTCGATCCCGAGTGGGCGATCACGCGTGCCCTGCTGTGGCTCGCCCTCGTCGCGATGGTCGGGCTGCTCGTGCTGCGGGCGGTGCGCCGCGACCGCCGCGAGTACCAGCGCTTCAAGCGATATCGCTCCACGAAGCGCCGCCAGGCGATGTACCGCAAGTGGCTGCGAGACTCGTTCCTCTCCTTCGGTGCCGCCGCGGTCGTGCTCGCGGTGCTCGCGGGGGCCTTCATCGCGCCCCTGCTCGCGGCGACCTCCGCATGGCCGCCGGTCGCGGCCGTGCGCGACTGGGTCGCCGCCAATCCGGTGCTCGCCGTCGTCGTCGGGCTGGTCGCGGTCGCCGCGTTCGCCGCACTCACCGTGATCGGCGTGACCGCGGCGCGGCAGGAGGGCGAGGTGCCGACCATCGGCGACATCCACGCGATGCTGCCGCGCAACCGCCCGGAGCTCGGGCTCGGCGCGCTGCTGTCGGTGAACGCCGGCATCGTCGAGGAGCTCGTGTTCCGGCTCGGGCTGCCCGCCCTGCTGTTCGGCGCGACCGGCAGCGCGCTCGCCGCGGTGTTCGGCAGCGTACTGCTGTTCGGGGCGCTGCACGCGTACCAGGGCGTCGCCGGCGTGGTCGGCACGACCCTCATCGGCGCCGTGTTCATGGCCGCCTACCTGCTCAGCGGCAGCATCCTGGTGCCGATTGCGCTGCACGCCCTCTTCGACGTGCGCTCGATGGTGGTCATCCCCATGGCCGTCAACGGAGCGCACCGCGTGCCTGCGGTGTCACCGCCGCGCAGCTAGCGATTGTCGTCCCCGGCGTCGCCGAACCCGGTCGGCGCCGCGCTGCGGTCCCACGTCCATTCCGCGACCTCGGGGAGGTCCTCGCCGTACTCGCGCGTGTAGGCGCGAGCACGCAGCCGGGCATCCTGCATCTCCTGACGGAGCGCGCCCGCACGCCCGGCGAGCCCCGGCACCCGGTCGATGACGTCCATGACGAGCCGGTAGCGGTCGAGGTCGTTGAGCATGACCATGTCGAAGGGCGTCGTCGTGGTGCCCTCCTCCTTGTAGCCGCGCACATGCAGGTTCGCGTGGCCGTGCCGGCGGTAGGTCAGCCGGTGGATGAGCCACGGGTAGCCGTGGTAGGCGAAGATCACGGGGCTGTCGACGGTGAAGATCGCGTCGTACTCGGCATCGCCCAGACCGTGCGGATGCTCGCCCTCGCTCTGCAGGCGCATGAGGTCGACGACGTTGACCACTCGCACGCGCAGCTCGGGCAGGTGCTCGCGGAGCAGGGATGCCGCGGCCAGCACCTCGAGGGTCGGCACGTCCCCGGCGGCGGCGAGCACCACATCCGGCTCCTCGCCGCCCTGCTCGGTGCCCGCCCAGTCGAACAGGCCGAGACCGCGCGTGCAGTGCTCGATCGCCTCGTCCATGGTGAGCCAGTTGGGCGCGGGCTGCTTGCCCGCGACGACGACGTTGATGTAGTCCACGGAGCGCAGGCAGTGGTCGTAGGTGGAGAGCAGGGTGTTGGCGTCGAAGGGCAGGTACACCCGCACCACATCGGCCTTCTTGTTCACGACGTGGTCGATGAAGCCCGGGTCCTGGTGCGAGAGCCCGTTGTGGTCCTGGCGCCACACGTGCGAGCTGAGCAGATAGTTGAGGGAGGCGACCGGACGGCGCCACGGGATGCCGCGGGAGGTCTTGAGCCACTTGGCATGCTGGTTGACCATCGAGTCCACGATGTGGATGAAGGCCTCGTAGGAGTTGAGCAGGCCGTGCCGACCGGTGAGCAGGTAGCCCTCGAGCCAGCCCTGGCACTGGTGCTCGCTCAGCATCTCGACCACCCGGCCGCTGGGCGCGAGGTGGTTGTCGTCGTCGATCGGCCAGCGCTCGGCATCCCACTGCTTGTCGGTCACCTCGAACACCGCTGACAGCCGGTTTGATGCCGTCTCGTCCGGCCCGAAGATCCTGAAGTTGTGCGGGTTGGCGGCGATCACGTCGCGCAGCCACTGGCCGAGCACGCTCGTCGCCTCGCTCACCGAACCGCCGGGGCTCGGCACCTCGACGGCGTAGTCCCGGAAGTCGGGCAGGCGCAGGTCCTGCTTGAGCAGGCCGCCGTTCGCGACCGGGTTCGCGCTCATGCGTAGCGCGCCGTCTGGGGCGAGGGCCGTGACCTCCGGCAGGAGGGCGCCGGCGTCGTCGAAGAGCTCGCCAGGCCGGTAGGACCGCAGCCAGGACTCGAGCAGCCGCGTGTGCTCCTCGGTGTCGCGCGCGTTCGCCAGCGGCACCTGGTGGGAGCGCCAGTTGTTCTCGGCGGGATGCCCGTCGATCTGCACGGGGCAGGTCCAGCCCTTCGGGGTGCGCAGGATGATCATGGGCCAGGCCGGTCGCCCCTCGAGGGTGCCGGCGGCGGCCGCCGCCTTGATGTCCGCGATCTGGTCGAGCACCGCGTCGAGCGTCTCGGCGAGACGCGCGTGCACGGCCATCGGATCCTCGCCGTCGAAGCCGCCCGAGACGAGGTACGGCGTGTGGCCGTAGCCGCGCATGAGCTCGAGCAGTTCGCTCTCGGGGATGCGGGCGAGCACGGTGGGGTTGGCGATCTTGTAGCCGTTGAGGTGCAGGATCGGCAGCACCACCCCATCGGCGAGCGGATCGATGAACTTGTTCGAGTGCCAGCTCGTCGCGAGCGGACCGGTCTCGGCCTCGCCGTCGCCGACCACGGCCGCGACCAGCAGGTCGGGGTTGTCGAAGGCCGCGCCGTAGGCGTGCGAGAGCGAGTAGCCGAGCTCGCCGCCCTCGTGGATCGACCCTGGGGTCTCCGGCGCGACATGGCTCGGGATGCCGCCGGGGAAGGAGAACTGGCGGAACAGCCGGCGCACCCCGTCCTCGGTGCGGTCGATGCTGTTGTAGACCTCGCTGTAGGTGCCGTCCAGGTAGGCGTTGGCCACCATCCCGGGACCGCCGTGCCCCGGCCCGGTGACATAGATCGCCGACTGCGAGCGCTCGCGGATCACGCGGTTCAGGTGGGCGTAGAGGAAGTTGAGCCCCGGTGTCGTGCCCCAATGCCCCAGGAGCCTCGGCTTGATGTGCTCGCGCGAGAGCGGCACCCGCAGCAGCGCGTTGTCGAGGAGGTAGATCTGCCCAACCGAGAGGTAGTTGGCGGCGCGCCACCAGAGATCGAGCTCCGACAGAGTCCGCTCGTCGACCCCGGCGTGCTGCCGCCGCGCCCAGGCGGGCGTGCGCCGTGCGTTCATGAGCCCATGCTGTCATGCGCAGGTGTCGGTGACACTAGGCGCTCGGGACCCCCGCGCCGAAGATCGTCACGAGCAGACCGTTCGTCCCCGCGAGGAGTTCGGCGTCGCTCGGCTCGGACGGCAGCGGCACGAGCACGGCCCCCGCGGCCGCGTGGTACTTCGCGCCGGGGTAGAGGCGCTGCAGTCGCACCTGGATGGAGTCGGCGAGGTCAGCGGGCGCGACCCGCAGCCGGTCCCCCATCACCACGACCTCGGCGAGGTTCGCGCGCTGAGCCATCCGGCGCAGGCGGGAGACGGCGACGAGGTTCAGCACCTGCTGGGGCGGCTCGCCGTAGCGGTCGGTGAGCTCGTCGAGCACCCGGTCGATCGCGTCATCCGCCGCATTCGAAGCCGATGCGGTCGAGAGCTTCTGGTAGGCCTCGAGGCGCAGCCGCTCGCTGTCGACGTAGTCCTCGGGGATGTGTGCGTCCACCGGCAGCTCGAGGCGCAGCTCGGTCTGCCCCTCGGCAACGTCGCCGCGGAAGGTGGAGACGGCCTCGCCGATCATGCGCAGGTAGAGGTCGAAGCCGACGCCGGCGATGTGCCCGGACTGCTCGCCGCCCAGCAGGTTGCCGGCGCCGCGGATCTCGAGGTCCTTGAGGGCGATCTGCATGCCCGAGCCGAGGTCGTTGTTCGCGGCGATCGTCTCGAGCCGGTCGTGCGCGGTCTCGCTCAGGGGCTTGTCCTCGTCGTAGAGGAAGTAGGCGTAGGCGCGCTCCCGACCGCGGCCCACCCGTCCGCGCAACTGGTGCAGTTGGCTGAGCCCGTACTTGTCGGCGCGGTCGATGATGAGCGTGTTGGCGTTTGCGATGTCGAGTCC
>JBAQPI010000291.1:0-3065 GCA_049305635.1 Rhodoglobus sp.
GGTGAGCCGACCGTCTCGTCCTACCGGCCGGCGGCGCCGCGGTCGCGAAGTCGCTAGGGCGACGACGCTCCCATGCGACCGCCCGGCGCCTGAGCGAGTCCCCATGGGAAGGCTCGCCGTATGCAGGAGCGTCTCCTGAATACCGCGACCGGTGCCGCGTCCAACGCGGAGGGTGAACGCATCCCGTGCGCCCTATCGTGCGCCCTCGGTGGGTCGCCTCGCCCGGAATCGTCGTTCTCGTCGCTCAGCACGGCCTGCCTCCGCCCGACACAGGGCGATCGCACGACCATCTCCCCGCGAGATCGCCTCCCTCGACCGACGCAACACAGGAACTCCTCCTGAGAATCGCGAGTCTCGCGAGGGCGCTCGCGTCACCGATCGAGTGCTGGCGACGGAGCGCGCTGGCGCGGTCGGGCACCGCCGAGCACTGGAGGCAGGCGCGCGCTCAGGCGACGAGCACGATCGCCGCGGCGCTCGCGCTCGCCCAGATCAGGCTCGTGAGGGTGCCGATGATGAACCGCTCGCGCGCGCGGCTGTCGTCCAGTTCCGAGAACCGGCCGAGGCCCTTGATGGCGACGATCACCGCGATCGCGGCCGCCTGCCCCGCGACGATCGCCCCGATGAGGGCGAGTCGTTCGAGGAAGCCGATCGTGGTGCCGCCGCGCAGGATCTCCTTGCGCGCGGTCTTCGTGGCGCCCTCCGCGTCGTCGACGACGATGCCGCCGTGGTCGCCGAGCTCGACGCCGCCCTGGGCGAAGCGCAGCACGAGGCCCACGACGGGGCTCCCGGCGAGCACGCCGAGCGTCGCTAGGCCGATCGCGACGGCTGCGGACGGCCACGCCCCCGCCACACTGAAGGGCATCGCGAGTGGCACCACGATCGCGGCCGCGACGAGCACGACGGCGGGCAGCACGAGCCAGTGGCGGCGCCGACCCATCGCCACTGCGGCGAAGGCCACGGCCACGGCGATGGCGGCGATCGTGAGCAGGGTGGTCATGGTTTCCCATTTTGCTCGTCGGTGACATCGACGCGCGAGAGCGCGTCGGCGAGTGCCGGGATCGCGGCGAGCTCGGTGCGGATGCCCGCCGCCCGGGCCCGCTGGCTCGCGGCTTGCGGGCTGATGCCGAGCGCCTTCGCAGCGGCGGCCTGCGTCGAGCCGCTCGCGACGAGGTCGAACAGCTCCCAGCCCTCCGGGGTGCGCCGCGAGCGGACGAGCAGCAGCAGCTCGATGAGCGCCTCCGCTGCCGCGGCATCCTGCGATTCGCCGACGAGGGCGAATCGCAGCTGCGTCTTCTTGGCGCGCTCGACGGCGCCCCTCGCCGCGACGAACCCCGGGCCGCTCGCTTCGCGGGTGTTCCCCGGCAGCGGGGTGCGCACCCGGCCGATGCCGCATCCGACGCTCCACTCGCCCGTGCGCGTAAGGTCGGCGATGATCGCGAGCGCGGTCCCGGCATCCGACACCAGGGCCTGGATCTCGTCGCCGGCGTTGCGATCGACCGGCAGGGCGAGCCGATTCCCGTAGCGCTGGTTGAGCACGTCGATGGTCGGGCCGGCGAGGTCGTCGAGATGCCTGCTGTCGACCTGGTCGGCGGTGATGATGAACATGACAACCTCAATGATTCATACTTGATCAGCGGATACTCAAGCTTAGAGGCTTAATACGCGCCGCATCAAGCACCGGGGCTTCATAGCCTTCGTACCGCCGTCGGACGGTCACGGCAGCGCTACGGTAGAACTCGTGCCGGCCCCGCAGCGAAACGATGAGACCTTCGAGGACGTCTGGGAGGAGATCCTCTGGCGTGGGCTCGTCCACGTCTCAACGAGCACCGACGAGCTGAAGGCGCTCCTGGCCGGTCCGCCCATCACCTACTACTGCGGCTTCGACCCGACCGCCCCGAGCCTGCACCTGGGCAACCTCGTGCAGCTGCTGCTCATGCGGCGTCTCCAACTGGCGGGGCACAAGCCGCTCGGTCTCGTCGGCGGGTCCACGGGGCTCATCGGCGACCCGCGCCCGACCGCCGAGCGCACCCTCAACGACGAGGAGACCGTCGCCGAGTGGGTCGGCTACCTGCAGGCGCAGGTCGCGAAGTTCCTGAGCTTCGAGGGCGACAACGCGGCCCGACTCGTCAACAACCTCGACTGGACCGCCCCGCTGAGCGCCATCGGCTTCCTGCGCGACATCGGCAAGCACTTCCGGGTCGGCACCATGCTGAAGAAGGAGGCGGTGAGCGCGCGCCTGAACTCGGATGCCGGCATCAGCTACACCGAGTTCAGCTACCAGATCCTGCAGGGCATGGACTTCCTCGAGCTCTATCGCAGCTACGGGTGCGTGCTGCAGACCGGGGGCAGCGATCAGTGGGGCAATCTGACCAGCGGCACCGACCTCATCCACCGCGTCGAGTCGGTGAGCGTGCACGCGATCGGCACCCCGCTGATCACCAACTCCGACGGCACCAAGTTCGGCAAGTCCGAGGGCAACGCGATCTGGCTTGATGCCGCGATGACGAGCCCATACGCCTTCACCCAGTTCTGGCTCAACACCGACGACGCCGACGTCGTGGACCGGCTCAAGGTCTTCACCTTCCTGGATCGCGCCGAGATCGATCGCCTCGCCGCCGCGGTGCTCACCGAGCCGCACAAGCGCGAGGCGCAGCGGGTGCTCGCGCAGGAGGTGTCATCGCTCGTTCACGGCGCGGCGGCCACCGAGGCAGCGTTCGCAGCGGCCGAGGCGCTGTTCGGGCAGGGCGACCTGGCGGCCCTGGATGACGCGACCCTCGAGGCCGCCCTGCGTGAGCTGCCCAACACGACCTCGCCCTCCTCGACGCCCATCGCGCAACTGCTCGTGGACACGGGACTCACCTCGAGCCTGGGAGAGTCCCGGCGGGCGATCGCCCAGGGCGGCGTCTCGGTGAACAACGCCAAGGTCGAGCACGAGGAGCAGACGCTCGAGGGGGTCGTCCCGGCGGGGCGGATGGCCGTGCTCAGGCGCGGCAAGAAGACCCTCGCGGGCGTGTTCGTGGAGTGACCGGGAGTGCGACACGCCCGGGATGCGCCGAGATTTGGAC
>JBAQPI010000292.1:0-7468 GCA_049305635.1 Rhodoglobus sp.
GATGGCGCGGGCAAGACCCGGTTCGCGGATGACCTGGCCGCGCGGCTCGGCCGCGGCTCGCACGCGGTGTTCCGCGCCTCGATCGACGGCTTCCACCGGCCGCGCGCGGACCGGTACCTGCGCGGCAAGGACTCGCCGTTGGGCTACTACGAGGACTCGTACGACTACGACCTGTTCCGGCGCGTGCTCATCGAGCCGTTCCGGATGGGCGGCAGCGCGGGCTTCGTCACCGTCGCGTACGACGTGCGCAGGGATGCCCAGGTCGAGATGGACTTCACGACCGGCCCGCGGGACGCGACCCTCATCGTCGACGGCGTGTTCCTCAACCGCCCCGAGCTGCGCGGCCTCTGGAACTGGTCGGTCTGGCTCGACGTTCCCGCCGAGGCGGCGGATGCCCGCCTGAAGGCCCGCGACGGTCGCGGCCTCGCGCCCCGCTACCGCGACGGGCAGGCGCTCTACCTCGCGCAGGCGGATCCGCGGACGGCAGCATCCGTCATCGTCGACAACACCGACCCGGATCGTCCGCTCAGGTCGTGCGCAGACTCCTGCTGACCTCGTCCGGGGTGAAGAACTCCCCGCGCTGCTCGACCTCGTGCACGAGCCGCACCATCGCGGCGTTGACGGGCGCGGTGCGTCCGAGCGCCTCGGCCGCGCGCACCACCGCACCATTGAGGTAGTCGATCTCGGTCGCCTGCCCGCGCCGGATGCTCTGCAACGTCGAGCCGGGGTTCGGCACGGCACCCATGCGACGGCTCATGAGCAGCGGTAGCCCCTGCGCGAGCCAGATCGGCGCGATCGACACCAGCCGGATGAGGCCGTGGGTCAGCCCCTGCACCTTCTCGAAGTGCACCCCGCTCGCAAGGCCGATGCGCGCGTTCTCCCGGATGCTCGCCGCCATGATGCGCCGCAGCGCTCCGATCGCGATCACCTCCTGCACGCTCAGGCCCGTGATCGCCGGGAGCGCGTTCACCTGGTTGATCACGAGCTTGGACCACTGGGCGCCCCGCAGGTTGGGCAGCACCTCGGTCGGAAGCACCTCGCCGAGCACGCGCGCGGCGTACGCTGCCGGCACGTCGGATGCGCCGTGCTCGACGCCGAGGTAGAGCCGCCCGGGCGTGGTGACGACGATCTCGCCGGGGGAGAGGTACGAGGAGGCGAAGACGGCGAGGC
Source organism: Rhodoglobus sp. (assembly GCA_049305635.1). Classification (GTDB taxonomy): domain Bacteria; phylum Actinomycetota; class Actinomycetes; order Actinomycetales; family Microbacteriaceae; genus Rhodoglobus. The sequence goes on from JBAQPI010000292.1 coordinate 1,171, forward strand.
CGCCCACGATCTCCGAGTCCGGGGCCGCGGCGCGTGCGGTCGGGATGGCGTCGAGCCCGTTCTGGACGACGACGATGGGCACGCCGCGCAGCAGGGCGAGGTTGTCGCGGATCGCGGCGCGCGCATCCTGGGCCTTGGTCGCCACGATCGCGAGTTCGGGGGTGCGCGCGAGCACCTCGTTCGCGGTCACGCGAGCGACGTGGTCGACCCACCCGCCGCCGAGCCTGAGCCCGTGCTCCCGGATGGCCTCGAGGTGGGCGCCGCGGGCCGTCACCTCCACCTCGTGCCCGGCGCGGTCGAGCAGGGCGGCGATCGCGCCCCCGACGGCCCCTGCACCGATGACGCCGATCCGCATGGCTCTAGCATTGCATCATGAGCGGCTCGACCAGCGGCATCCTGCTCGTCGACAAGCCCGGTGGCGTGACGAGTCACGACGTCGTCTCCCGAACCCGCAAGGCGCTCGGCACCCGCAAGGTGGGCCATGCCGGCACGCTCGACCCGATGGCCACGGGCCTGCTCGTCCTCGGCGTGGGCAGTTCGACGCGGCTGCTCACCTACCTCGTGGGCCTCGACAAGGAGTACCTCGCCACGATCCGGCTCGGCGCGGGATCCACGACCGACGACGCCGAAGGCGAACTCGGCGAGCGAGCGGATGCCGCGGCCCTCGCCGCCGTCACCGACGCCGCCATCGCGGCCGGGGCCGCCGGGCTCACTGGCCGCATCTCGCAGCGCCCGAGCACGGTGAGCGCCATCAAGGTGGACGGTCGTCGCGCCTACGCCCTCGCGCGCGCCGGCGAGGAGGTCGTGCTCGCCGAACGGCCCGTCACGATCGCCGCCTTCGAGGTGCTCGGGGTGCGCCGTGGCGACTGGATCGATGTGGACGTGCGCGTCGAGTGCAGCTCGGGCACCTACGTGCGTGCGCTCGCCCGCGATCTCGGTGCCGGACTCGGCGTCGGCGGGCACCTCACCGCCCTGCGGCGCACCCGCATCGGCCCGTTCCGCGTGGAGGAGGTCGGCGACACCCTCCTCGCGCCGGCGGCGGTCGCGGCCAGACTGTTCCCCACGGTGAGCCTCGACGCACAGGCCGCCGCCGACCTCGCGACCGGCAAACGGGTCGCCGTGGTCGGGGAGGGCGGCCCCATCGCGGCGCTCGGTCCCGATGGCGGGCTCATCGGGCTCGTGCGGGTCGACGAGGGTCGCGCTCGCGTGCTCGTGAACTTCCCGGCGGATGAGGTGCTCGCATGATCGAATGGTTCCAGTGGCTGCAGGTGGCCGTCGCGGTCGGTGCGGGGCTGCTCTGCGTCGTCGCGGGGCTCGCCGGGCGTGCGCCGAACGATCTCACGATCGGGGCGACGCTGCTCGTGGAGCTGCTCATCGTCATCCAGTTCCTCGTCGCGCTGCTCGCCCCCGCGTTCGGCAACCAGCCCACGGGGGACGGGCTCGAGTTCTGGGTGTACCTCGTCTCGGCCGTGCTCGTGCCGGCGGCCGGCGTGCTCTGGGCCCTCGTCGAGCGTTCGCGGTGGAGCACGGTCGTGCTCGGCGTCGCGTGCCTGGCGATCGCGGTCATGGTCTACCGCATGGGCCAGATCTGGTTCGTGCAGGGCGCCTGAGCGCACCCCGAAGCTGTCGTAGTCTTGATCGTGATGCGCGAGAACGGTTCCACCAGGGCGGTCGGTGCCGGTCGGGTGCTGATCGCGGTGTACGCCGTGCTCGCCCTCGCCGCCACGGCTCGCTCCTTCGTGCAGATCGTCCGCGACTTCGACGAGGCGCCGCTCGCCTACGCGCTCTCAGCGCTCGCCGCGATCGTCTACATCCTCGCGACGGTGGCCCTCATCCGCCGCGGCTCCGCCTGGTATCGCGTCGCGTGGGTCACGATCGTCTTCGAGTTCGTCGGCGTCGTCACGGTCGGCATCCTGAGCCTCATCGACCCCGCGCTGTTCCCGGCGGACACCGTGTGGTCGTTCTTCGGGCGCGGCTACCTGTTCATCCCGCTCCTGCTCCCGGTGCTCGGGATGCTGTGGCTCGCCCGCACGCGGCCGACGGTGGTGGCGCTCTGATGCTGTCCTTCTCCTCGCCGGCGGACGTGCCGGCGGACTTCGGGCCGAGCGCGGTGACGATCGGCAAGTTCGACGGCGTGCACACCGGTCACCGAGCCGTCATCTCGCGCCTCATCGAGCTCTCGGACGAACGCGGCTTGGTGCCGACCGTCGTGACCTTCGATCGCCATCCGCTGAGCGTGCTGCGGCCCGAATCGTGCCCCGTGCCGCTCGTGAGCAACACGCAGAAGCTCGACCTGCTCGCCGGCACCGGTGTCGCCGCGACCCTCATGCTGGCCTTCGACCGCGCGCTGAGCGAGCAGGGCGCCGAGGAGTTCGTGCGCGCGATCCTCGTCGACGCGCTGCACGCGCGACTCGTGCTCGTGGGCCGCGACTTCCGGTTCGGGCATCGCGGGGCGGGGGACGTCGCCACGCTCGAGCAGCTCGGGGCGCGCTTCGGGTTCGCCGTCGAGATCATCCCCGACGTCGCGCCGCAGGGCGACCGTCGCGTCTCCTCGACCTGGATCCGCGAGCTGCTCTCCGAGGGGCGGGTCGAGGAGGCCGCGACCATGCTCGGGGTGCTGCCGAGCATCCGTTCCGTCGTCGTGCACGGCGCCGCGCGCGGCCGCACCCTCGGCTATCCGACGGCCAACCTCGATCAGGACGTCGACGGGTTCGTGCCGGCCGACGGGGTCTACGCCGCCTGGGCGACGATCCGCGGCACGCGGTACCCCGCCGCCGTCTCGATCGGCTACAACCCCACCTTCGACGTGCCGGTGCGCCACATCGAGGCGCACGCCCTCGACACGACCTTCGACGTCTACGGCGAGACGATCCGCCTCGAGTTCGTCGAGTTCATCCGCGGCATGCACAAGTTCGCCGGCCCGGACGAGCTCGCCGAGCAGATGGGCCGCGACGAGGATCGCATCCGGCTCGTGCTCGGCGTGCCGCCGCGCGCGCGGCCCTGATCAGGGAACCGTGGGCGACGCCACCCAGGTGAGATGCTCGACACCTGGGCGCAGCACCGGGACGGGCTCGGCGCCTCCACTGTCTGGCCGACGGGCTCCGGCTTAGACTCGGGGGATGAGCGCACCATCCCAGGCCCTGGCCCCGGCACAGCGTGCCGTGGAGCTCATCGGCACCGATCTCACCGAGAAGAGCCTGCGGCTCCACCTCGAGGGTCTGCCGGGCGTCGACGCGGTCGGCCTCGAGCAGCGCGCCGCGAGCCTCGGCACGCGCTCGATCAAGACCACGTCGAAGGCGTGGGCACTCGACACGATCATCCGCCTCATCGACCTCACGACGCTCGAGGGGGCCGACACTCCCGGCAAGGTGCGATCGCTCGTCGCGAAGGCGCTGGGCCCCGACCCGGCTGATGCCACGACCCCCCGAGTCGCCGCAGTGTGCGTGTACGGCGACATGGTGCCGTCGGCGGTGGAGGCCCTCGGCGCCGCCCACGGCGACCCGGACCAGGGCGGCGTGAGCGTCGCCGCCGTCGCCACCGCGTTCCCGAGCGGTCGCGCCTCGCTGAAGTTCAAGCTCGCCGACACCGCGGACGCGGTCGCGGCGGGCGCCGACGAGATCGACATGGTCATCGACCGCGGGGCGTTCCTAGCCGGGAACTACGGGCTCGTCTTCGACCAGATCGTCGCGGTCAAACAGGCCTGCCGTCGTGATGACGGCAGCTTCGCCCAGCTCAAGGTCATCCTCGAAACGGGCGAGCTCAACACCTACGACAACGTGCGGCGCGCCTCATGGCTCGCGATCCTGGCCGGCGGCGACTTCATCAAGACCTCGACGGGCAAGATTGCGCCGGCCGCGACGCTGCCGGTCACCCTGCTCATGCTCGAGGTGGTGCGGGACTGGCACCGGCTCACGGGCGAGAAGATCGGGGTGAAGCCCGCCGGCGGCATCCGCTCGTCGAAGGACGCGATCAAGTATCTCGTGACCGTCGCCGAGACGGTCGGCGAGGGGTGGCTGCAGCCGCACCTGTTCCGGTTCGGCGCCTCGTCCCTGCTCAACGACGTGCTGCTGCAACGCCAGAAGCTCACCACCGGCCGCTACTCCGGCCCCGACTACGTGACGATGGACTGACGAGACATGAACTTCCTGGACTATGCGCCCGCGCCCGAGTCGACGAGCATCCTGCACCTGAAGAAGAGCTACGGGCTCTTCATCGACGGCGACTTCGCACCGGGGCACGGCAAGCCCTTCGCGACGATCTCGCCATCCACCGAGCAGCACATCGCCGAGATCGCGAACGCGAACGCCAACGACGTGGATGCCGCGGTCGCCGCCGCCCGCCGGGCCTACGATCGCACCTGGTCGAGGCTCTCGGGCGCCGACCGCGGCAAGTACCTGTTCCGCATCGCGCGGCTGGTGCAGGAGCGGGCTCGTGAACTGGCCGTCGCGGAGAGCCTCGACAACGGCAAGCCGATCAAGGAGTCGCGCGACGTCGACGTGCCGCTGGTGGCCGCCTGGTTCTTCTACTACGCCGGCTGGGCGGACAAGCTCGACTACGCCGGGCTCGGGCCGAACCCCAGGGCGCTCGGGGTCGCCGCGCAGGTCATTCCGTGGAACTTCCCCTTGCTCATGCTCGCCTGGAAGATCGCGCCGGCGCTCGCCGCGGGCAACACCGTGGTGATCAAGCCGGCAGAGACGACACCGCTGAGCGCGATGATCTTCGCCGAGATCCTGCAGCAGGCCGAGTTGCCGCCGGGGGTGGTGAACATCATCACGGGCGCCGGTGACACCGGCCAGGCGCTCGTGAACCATCCCGACGTGAACAAGGTCGCCTTCACCGGGTCGACGGCCGTGGGCCGTGCGATCGCCAAATCGGTCGCGGGCACGGGCAAGAAGGTCACGCTGGAGCTCGGGGGCAAGGCCGCCAACATCGTCTTCGACGACGCCCCCATCGACCAGGCGATCGAGGGCATCGTCAATGGCATCTTCTTCAACCAGGGCCACGTGTGCTGCGCAGGCTCCCGGTTGCTCGTGCAGGAGAACGTGCACGACGAGGTCGTCGATCGGCTCAAGCAGCGCCTCTCGACCCTGCGACTGGGGGACCCGCTTGACAAGAACACCGACATCGGCGCGATCAACTCCCAGGAGCAGCTGGACCGGGTGCGCGAGCTCAGTGCGATCGGGGAGGCCGAGGGGGCCGAGCGGTGGAGCCCCGACTGCGTCATCCCCGACAAGGGCTTCTGGTTCGCCCCCACGATCTTCACGAACGTGTCGACCTCGAGCCGCATCGCGCGCGACGAGATCTTCGGCCCGGTGCTCGCGGTGCTGACCTTCCGGACCCCTGCCGAGGCGATCGCGAAGGCCAACAACACCCAGTACGGGCTCTCCGCGGGCATCTGGAGCGACAAGGGCTCGAGAATCCTCGCCGTCGCCGACCAGTTGCGCGCCGGCGTGATCTGGGCGAACACCTTCAACCGCTTCGACCCTGCAAGCCCCTTCGGCGGCTACAAGGAGTCCGGCTACGGCCGTGAGGGCGGCCGCCACGGACTCGCCGCGTATCTGCAATCGGCAGGGTGGAGCGAATGACGCCGGCCAGGCTTGCCGTGCCCAAGACCTACAAGCTCTACATCGGCGGCAAGTTCCCGCGCAGCGAGAGCGGCCGCACCTACGAGATCGCCACGAAGAAGGGTGCGTTCCTGGCGAACGCCGCGCTCGCGAGCCGCAAGGACGCGCGGGATGCCGTCGTCGCCGCCCGCGCGGCCGTGCCCGGCTGGTCCGGCGCGACGGCCTACAACCGCGGCCAGGTGCTCTACCGCATCGCCGAGCTGCTCGAGGGCCGCCGGGAGCAGTTCGCCGAGGAGCTCGCCGCGGTGGACGGTCTGGCCAAGCCCGCCGCGATGAAGCAGGTCGAGGCCGCGATCGACGCCTGGGTCTGGTACGCCGGCTGGGCCGACAAGTTCGTGCAGGTCTCGGGCAACGGCAACCCCGTCGCCGGGCCGTACTTCAACCTCTCCACGCCCGAGCCCACGGGGGTCGTCGCGATCATCGCCCCGCAGGACGGCCCCTCGCTTCTCGGGCTGGTGGGCGTCCTCGCCCCGGCGATCGTCAGCGGCAACACCGCGGTCGTGGTCGCGAGCGAGCGCTCGCCGCTCGGGGCGATCAGCCTGGCGGAGGTGCTCGCGACCAGCGACGTGCCCGGGGGCGTGGTCAACATCCTCACGGGCTCGCCCGCCGAGATCGCGCCCTGGCTCGCGGGGCATGCGGATGTCAACGCCCTCGACCTCACGGGCGCGGGCGAC
>JBAQPI010000293.1:0-17592 GCA_049305635.1 Rhodoglobus sp.
TGAGCTTGTCGAGCACCTCGGGCCTCGTCGTGTTCTCGCCGAGCCGGTTCGGCTTGCCCGCACCGTGGTAGTCGCTCGAACCGGTCACCTCCAGGCCGAACGTGCGGGCGAGCACGAGCAGTCGCGCCTTGCCCTCCTCGGAGTTGTCCCGATGGTAGACCTCGAGGCCGAAGAGGCCCTCGTCGGCGAGCTGGCGGATGACCGCGTCATCCATCGGCCGGTACTTGCCGTGACTGGCCGGATGCGCCAGCACCGGCACGCCGCCGGCCGCGACGATCATGCGCACGCCCTCGAGCGGTGAGGGCGCGTAGTACTTCTCGTAGTAGCCGCCCTGCCAGTGCAGGATCGACTCGAAGGCGGCGCTGCGATTGACGACGTGTCCCTTGCGCACGAGGGCGTCGGCGATGTGCGGGCGCCCGAGGGTCGTGCCGTCCGTGGACTCGGCGAGCACGTCGTCCCAGGTGAGGTCGTAGTCGCGGGCGATCTTCTCGACGATGCGCTCGGCCCGGTGCGCTCGGCCGTCGCGGATGCGCGCGGTCTCGGCGACGATCTCCGCGTCGAGGGGGTCGAAGAGGTAGGCGAGCACGTGCACGCTCGCCGGGCCGTAGTTGGTGCTGAGCTCCATGCCCGGGATGACGGTGAGCCCCGTGCCCTCCGCCGCAGCGAATGCCTCCGACCAGCCCGCGGTCGAGTCGTGGTCGGTGATCGCGATCGTGCCGAGACCGGCACCGACCGCGGCCCGCATGAGCTGGGTAGGCGTCTCGGTGCCGTCGGAGACCACGCTGTGCGTGTGGAGATCGATCGGGCCGGACACCCTGCAATGCTAGGTGCATGACACGGATCCTCGCGGCGGCACTCCTCGTGGTCGCCGCGGGCGTGCTGCTCGTGCTGGCGTGGCCGCAGTTGTTCGGGCTCGCGACGGCGCCCGTCATCGCCCAGCTCGTGTCGCTGCGCGCGCTCGTGGTCGTCGTGGGCCTCGTCGCCGTCGTGGCCCTCACCCTGGTCGCGCTGCTCTCCGCCGGCGCCCGACGGTTCCTGGCCTCGCTCGCGCTCGCCGCGCTCGTGTTCTGCGCCATCAACGTCGTCGTGCTCGCGACCCGCGGTTTCGGCAACGAGGCGTTCGAGACCCGGAGCGACAGCGACATCACCGTGCTGGTCTGGAACACCCTCGGCGACGCGCCCTCCCCGGAGCTCATCGCCCAGCTCGCGCTCGAAAGCGGCGCGGACGTGATCGCCCTGCCCGAGACGACACGGGCGACCGCGCTCGAGGTGGCCCGGCTCATGACCGACGCCGGGGCGCCGATGGCGCACTTCACGGCGGCCTACGACGAGGTCTCCAAGTCGCGGTCGACCTCGCTGCTCATCAGCGTCGAACTCGGCGAGTACGCCGCGGACGAGACCGCCGTCACGACCGCGACGCTGCCCTCGCTCGTCGCGACGCCCGTCGACGGCACGGGACCGATCGTAGTGGCCGTGCACGCCGTCGCGCCCATCCCCGGCGAGATGGAGCACTGGCGCACCGCCCTGCGGTGGCTGGCGGGGCGCTGCACGGGCGGCAACGTCATCCTCGCCGGCGACTTCAACTCGACGCTCGACCACTACGGCGGGCTCGGCACCGACGGCGGCACGCTCGGCACCTGTGAGGACGCCGCGCTCGCGACCGACAACGGCGCGATCGGCACCTGGCCGACGCAGTTGCCCGCGATCCTCGGCGCACCGATCGACCACGTCATGGCGAGCCCGGACTGGCGCGTCAGCGGGATGCGCGTCGTGCAGTCCCACGACGGCTACGGCAGCGACCACCGGCCCGTGCTCGTGCAGCTCTCGCCGGCCGGCTGAGCCGGGCATCCCTCGCTCGTCGGCCTGGCCTCGCCCCGCTCGGGAGGAACTCGCGTGACCGGTGTGGGCCGAGGGGTTCATGAGACCTCGGTGGTGGTGATCTGACCCACGAACCACATGGATTCCTCCCGAACCGGCGGTAGGGCTCTCGCCAGCCGGCTGAGCGAGAATGGAACATGGCCGAATCCGCAGCGGAAGCCCCCAAGGCGACCACGAATCGCTCCACCCTGCCCCAGTCCGAGCGGTTCGCCGAGTACATCGGCTCGAACTGGGCCGAGTTCGACGAGCCTCTGCCCGGGCTGCGGGAGCACGCGCGCTACGCCGCCGAGCGGCGCGCGAAGATCTCGGCGATGTACCCGGGCAAGCGGGTGATCCTGCCGGCCGGCGACCTCAAGACACGCTCGAACGACACCGAGTACCCCTACCGCGCGCACTCCGCCTTCGCGCACCTCACGGGCTGGGGCAGCGACACCGTCGCGGGCAGCGTGCTCGTGCTCGAGCCTCGGCTCGAGCAGCGTGGGGTCAGCCTCGAGCCCACCGCCGCCGGCCACGACGCGGTGCTCTACTTCCGCGAGACCGCCCCGCGCGGCACCTCCGAGTTCTATGCCAACCCGACGATCGGCGAGTTCTGGCAGGGCCGCCGGCCATCCCTCGAGCACGTCGCCGCCGAGCTCGGCATCACCACCCGCAGCCTCGCCGAGCTGCCCGACCTCATCGACTCGGTGGACGCCGACACCCTCCTCGTGCGCGACGCCGACGGCGACATCACCGACCAGATCGACGGCCGCAGGCTGCTCGCCGCAGACTCCGAGTCACTCGAGTCGGATGCCGACGACGCCCTCGCCCGCGACCTCAGCGAGCTGCGCCTGACCAAGGACGCCTTCGAGATCGCCGAGCTGCGCGCGGCCATCGCCGCGACCGGGCAGGGCTTCGAGGATGTCATCGCGGACCTGCCGCATGTCATCGCGCACCGCCGCGGCGAGCGCATCGTCGAGGGCACCTTCAACCGCCGCGCCCGCGCGGACGGCAACACGGTCGGCTACGACACGATTGCCGCCGCAGGTCCGCACGCCTGCATCCTGCACTGGACCCGCAACGACGGCCCCGTCGTGCCCGGCGACCTGATCCTCATCGATGCGGGCGTCGAGGTCGACAGCTACTACACGGCGGATATCACGCGCACTCTGCCGGTGAACGGCACCTTCAGCGAGGTGCAGCGCCGCGTCTACGAGGCGGTGCGCGAGGCTGCGGATGCCGCCTTCGCGGTCGTGAGGCCCGGCATCGTGTTCCGTGAGGTGCACGCCGCGGCCATGAAGGTGATCGCGGCGAAGACCGCGGAGTGGGGGCTGCTGCCGGTCAGCGCGAAGGAGTCCCTCGAGCCGGAGGGGCAGTACCACCGCCGGTACATGGTGCACGGAACATCCCACCATCTCGGCATCGACGTGCACGACTGCGGCCAGGCCCGCCGCGAGTTCTACGCCGACGGCGTCGTGCAGCCCGGCATGGTCTTCACGATCGAACCCGGCCTGTACTTCCAGCTCGACGACCTCACGGTGCCCGAGGAGTACCGGGGCATCGGCGTGCGGATCGAGGACGACATCCTCGTCACCGAGACGGGCGCCGAGAACCTGTCGATCGGCATCCCGCGCACGGCGGACGAGGTCGAGGCCTGGATGGCGCGCTGACAACCGCCGCCCGGGGTGCACTCCCCGCGGGACACTCCCGTTGTGAAGGAACTCCTTCACAACGGGAGTGTGCACGGTCGATGACCGCAGCTGTCAGTTTGAGGCCGGCTACGAGGTCGGGGCCGAGCTCAGCGCCGCCTGCGCCTTGGCGGTCACCTCGGGGTCCGAGATGATCTGGTAGTTCGACGCGATCACCTGGTGCGTGGAGGTGAAATCGCGGCTGCGGCGGGTGATCGCGTAGCCGACGATGCCGAAGATCGCCCCGAAGCCGGCGCCGATCAGCAGCGCGGAGCCGACGAAGCCGAACAGCTGCGGCGACGGCGGCGAGAAGATCGTGAACACGAGTCCGAAGAACAGCCCCAGCCAGGCGCCGCTCGCGGCTCCCGCGAGGGCGGCACGCGCGTAGGTCAGCTTTCCGGTCACGCGCTCGACGGTCTTGAGGTCGTTGCCCACGATCGACAGGTGCGCGACATCGAAGTCGGCCTTCGACAGCCGGTCGACGACCGCGGCGGCCTCGAGATACGTCTCGTAGGTGCCGAGCACGTCCCCCTTCGGAATGGACGGTGTGACGGGGCCTCTGCGGCCGAATGCGCTCTGGTTGCTCACCCGGTCATTCTGACACGCGGGGGTAGGGTCGTACACGTGAGCGCGACGCGGGTCTTCGTCGCCCGACTCGTCGGGTGCTCCGTTTTCGACCCCAACGGCGACCGGGTCGGCAAGGTGCGCGACGTCCTCGTCGTGAACCGCGCCAAGGGCGCACCCAAGGTCGTCGGGATGGTCGTCGAGGTCCCCGGCAAACGTCGCGTCTTCCTGTCGATCGGGCGGGTCTCGAGCATCGGCTCCGGCCAGGTCATCGCGACCGGGCTCATCAACCTGCGCCGCTTCGAGCAGCGCGGGGGCGAAGTGCGCGTGCTCGCCGAACTGCTCGGCCGCAAGGTGCTGCTGCGCGACGGATCCGGTGAGGCGCACATCGAGGATGTCGCGATCGAGGAGACCGGCCCCGCCGAGTGGGCGATCACCCAGGTCTTCCTGCGCCGGCCGCGCGCCACCGCATCCCCGTTCGCCCGCGGGAGCACGGTCTTCGCCGTCTGGAGCGACATCGTCGAGAACGCGCCGAAGGGCGAGTCCCAGTCCGCCTCGCAGCTCGTCGAGGCCTACGCCGACCTGCAGGCCGCAGACCTCGCCAACGCGATGCTCGACCTCCCTGAGCAGCGCATGCTCGAGGTCGCCGAGGAGCTCAGCGACGACCGGCTCGCGGACGTGCTCGAGGAGATGCCCGAGAGCGAGCAGGTCGACATCCTCAATCAGCTCGACGACGACCGGGCCGCCGACGTGCTCGACCAGATGCAGCCGGATGACGCGGCCGACCTCATCGCGCACCTCAGCGACGAACGCGGTGAGGCCCTCCTCGACCTCATGGAGCCCGAGGAGGCGGAGGACGTGCGCTTCCTGCTCTCCTACGCCCCCGACACCGCGGGCGGCCTCATGACGACGGAGCCGATCATCGTCTCGGCCGACGCGACGGTCGCCGAGGGGCTCGCCCTCATCCGTCGGCACGAGCTCGCGCCCGCCCTCGGGGCCGCGATCTGCGTCACGCTGCCGCCCTACGAGCCGCCGACCGGCCGGTTCCTGGGCATGGTGCACTTCCAGCGGATGCTGCGCTACCCGCCCAACGAACGCCTGGGCACCCTCATCGACCCGAGCCTGGAGCCCGTGCAGGGCCACACGAGCGCGGCCGAGGTGTCGCGCATCCTCGCGAGCTACAACCTCGTCTCGGTGCCCGTCGTGGACGAGAACCACCGCCTCGTCGGGGTGGTGACCATTGACGATGTCCTCGACTACCTGCTGCCGGACGACTGGCGAAGTACGAGCGAGACAACCCCGAGTCCCGTGAGCGCTTCGACCGCAGCAGTGACCGTCCGCAGGGGAAGGAGGACATCCCATGGCCAGAGCTGACAACCGCCAGGCGCGCACCGGGTCGCGCCTCGACACCCCGCGCGGGATGCGCACGACGGGCGGCTTCTCGCTGTTCCGGAGCCGCGACCGCATGGGCCGCTTCTCGGAGGCGTTCGCGCGCGCGATGGGCACCCCGTGGTTCCTCGTCGGCATGACCGTCGTCGTCGTCGTATGGCTCGCGTACAACACGCTCGCGCCCGAGGCGGCGCAGTTCGACCCGCGGTTGACGAACTTCACGCTGCTGACCCTCATCCTGTCGCTGCAGGCCTCGTACGCCGCGCCCATGATCCTCCTGGCCCAGAACCGCCAGGACGACCGGGATCGCGTGCAGATCGAGCAGGACCGCCAGCGCGCCGAGCGCAACCTCAACGACACCGAGTACCTCGCGCGCGAGGTCGTCGCGCTACGGCTCGCGATGCAGGACATGGCGAGCCGCGACTTCATCCGCGCCGAACTGCGCGCCCTGCTCGAGGAACTCGAGAAGGGCGACGGGCCGGCCCTCGAACGCGGTCGGGACCCGCGTGGGTGAGGATCTCGACGGGCTCGATCACCGGGTGCGTGCCGCCCTGGCGCGCGTCGTCGACCCGGAGATCCGCCGGCCGATCACCGAGCTCGACATGGTCGGCGGGGTGCGCGTGGATGCCGCGGGCGCGGCATCCGTCGACCTGAAGCTGACGATCGTCGGATGCCCCGCCGCCGACACCATCGAACGCGACGTCCGCGAGGCCGCGGCCTCCGTGCCCGGGGTGAGCGCGGTGACCGTGAACGTCTCGGTGATGAGCCGGGAGGAGCGCGCCGCGCTGACCGAGCGCCTGCGCGGCGGCCGCCCGAAGTCGGTGCAGTTCGGGCCGGAGACGCTCACGCGCATCATCGCCGTCACGAGCGGCAAGGGCGGCGTCGGCAAGTCGACGCTCACGGCCAACCTCGCGGTGGCCCTCGCGCGCGGCCTGCGGGTCGGCGTCATCGACGCGGACGTGTTCGGCTTCTCCATCCCGGGGCTGCTGGGCATCGCGGGCGCGAAGCCCACGAAGGTGGGCGAGATGATCCTGCCGCCCGTCGCGCACGACGTGAAGGTCATCTCGATCGGCATGTTCCTCGACGGGGGCGCCGTCTCATGGCGCGGCCCCATGCTGCACCGCACGCTGCAGCAGTTCCTCACCGACGTGTTCTTCGGCGACCTCGACGTGCTGCTCATCGACCTGCCTCCCGGCACCGGCGACATCGCGATCTCGCTCGGCCAGCTGCTGCCGCACGCCGAGGTGCTCGTCGTGACGACCCCCCAGGCGGCCGCCGCCGAGGTGGCGGAGCGCAGCGGGCTCGTCGCGCGCCAGACCGGCCAGACCGTCATCGGCGTCGTCGAGAACATGGCCGGCGGCATCTTCGGCGAGGGGGGCGGGCGGGATGCCGCGGCCCGCCTGTCCGTGCCCCTGCTCGCCTCGATCCCGCTCAGCGTCGCCGCACGCGAGGGCGGGGACGAGGGGCTGCCGGTCGTGCTCGCGCATCCCGGGGATCCGGCGGCGCGCGTCATCCTAGAACTCGCCGCCTCGCTCGCGACCCGGGAACGGGGCCTCTCCGGGCGCAAACTCGGCCTGAGCGTGCGGGAATGAGACGCCGGGCGGTCCCAGCCTTCGCCGTCGTGCTCGCCGCGCTCATCCTCGCGGTCGTCGCGGCGATCGCACTGCCGGGCGCGGAACTCATCGCGGGTGCCCTCGCGCTCCCCGTGCTCGCCCTCGGCCTCCTCATCGCCGCCCCGCGCCAGCGGCTCGTCGCCCTCGTGCTGCTGGGCCTGGGCGCCGCCGCGCTCCTCACAGCCCTGCTGCTGGGCGACCGGCCGACCCTGCCACAGCTGCTCGCGCTCAACCAGGACCTCAGCGCGATGATCGCCGCGACCTCCTTCGTCGGCATCGTCGCGCAGGGCGCGCGGGACAGCGCACCGCGGCTGCAGGGCGCCGCCGCGGTGTGGCGCACCGCCGGCCTCACGCACTTCCTCGGCGCGATCGTCAACACGAGCGCTGTGGCGATCGTCGGCGACCACCTGCGCCGGGAGGGTCCGCTACGCCCCGCCGATGCCGCCCTGCTTTCGCGGTCCTACATGACCGCCGCGTTCTGGTCGCCGTTCTGGGCCTCCTCGGCCGCCGCCCTCTCGCTCGTGCCGCAGGCGAACGTGCCCGTGCTCGTCACGGTCGGACTGCTGCTCGCCGTGGTGACGCTATCGGCGGGGATGCCCGACGTGCTGCGCCAGTACGGCGACGATCTCGCCGGCTACCGGGGCTACGCACTCAACTGGGAGCTCCTGCGGGTGCCGGTCGCCCTCGTCGTCGCGGTGGTCGTCGCGCACCTCCTGACCCCGCAGACCCCGGTGCCCCGCATCGTGGCGCTCTGCGCCATCGGGGTGACCCTGGTCGCGCTGCTGTTGAAGGACGCGCCGAACACCGCGCGCACCCTCTGGCGGCACACGCTCGAGTCGCTCCCGCTGCTGCGTGGTGAGATCTCGCTGTTCACCTCGGCCGGGGTGCTCACGGTGGGCATCGCCGCACTGTTCCGGGTCTTCCCGGTGAGCCTGCCGATCCCGGGGTTCGATGTCACCGTCGCCTGGCTCTGCGTGCTCGCCATGACCCTGGTCGCCCTCGTCGGGGTGCACCAGCTCATCTCACTCGCGATCATCGCCTCGATCATCCTGCCGCTGCATCCACAGCCGACCCTGTTCGCCATGATGGCGACGATCGGCTGGGGGCTGGCCTCGATCATCGGGCCGATCTCGGGTCTTCAGCTCTACCTGCAGGGCCGGTATGGCATCTCCAGCAGGGTCACGACGCGACGCAACCTGCTGTTCGCCGGCATCGTGCTCGCGATCGCGTGGCCGGCGCTGTTCGCGGTGAGCGCGCTCGGCCTGTAGCACGGCGGCAGGCACAGGCTGTGCGGCATGGCAGCCCCCGTGTCGTCTCGAGCCGCCGATCCATCGCGAGGTCAGGTCGCCTCGGCGTCGAACGGCGCCGGCCGCCCCTGGCTGAGCAGTCGCTGGCGTTGGGCGTACGCGGACTCCACTGGCGCCCGCACCGTCACGGGCGGCTGGTCGTCCTCGAGCAGCGCCTCACGGATGATGCGGCGCGGGTCGTACTGGCGCGGGTCGAGCTTCTTCCAGTCGATGTCGTCGAAGTCCGGGCCCATCTCCTCGCGCATGCGCTCCTTCGCGCCGTCGGCCATGCCGCGCACGCGTCTGACGAGTCGCGCCAGTTGGGATGCGTAGTAGGGCAGGCGGTCCGGACCGAGCAGGAACACCGCGATGATCGCGATGATCAGCAGCTTGTCGAAGGTCAGGCCGAAGGACACTCGTTCAGGATAGCTCGCGCTCGCGCGCTCGACCGTAGAGTGAACCCGTGAGCGACAAGCTGCTGAGTTGGAAGTACGCCGAGGAGTTCGTCGCCGAACGCGACGACATCGCGGCCGTACGGCAGCATTCCCTCGAACTCGGGGTCGAGCCGGTGACGCCCTCGGTCGGCGCCCAGCTCGCGCTCCTCGCTGCGGCGATCGCCCCGGCCCAGGTCATCGAGATCGGCACGGGGCTGGGGGTGAGCGGCTTGTGGCTCATGAGCGGCGCACCGGATGCCACCCTCACCACGATCGACTCGGAGCTCGACTACCAGCAGCTCGCCCGCAAGGCCCTCCTCGAGGCGGACATCCCGGCGAACCGGGTGCGCCTGATCGGCGGCCGTGCCGCCGACGTGCTCCCCCGCATGAACGAGGCCAGCTACGACATGGTGTTCATCGACGCCGACCCCGGCTCGGTCATCGAGTACGTCGAGCACGGCATCCGCCTGGCACGCCGGGGCGGCACCGTGCTCGTCGCGCACGCCTTGTGGCGCGGCAGGGTCGCCGATCCGGCCCAGCGCGACGAGACCGTCGCGGGATTCCGGCTGCTGCTGAAGGAGATCGCAAGATCCGATGCCGTGCTCGCCGCCCTCTCCCCGATCGGGGACGGGCTGCTGCAGCTGACGAAGGTCGCGGAGTAGCGCTAGCCGCCGACGACGACCGCGAGCGCGTCGTGCAGTTCACGAGCCTCGGCGTCGTTGACCGACACGACGAGGCGACCGCCGCCCTCGAGGGGCACGCGCACGATGATCAGGCGACCCTCTTTCACAGCCTCCATCGGTCCGTCACCGGTCCTCGGTTTCATGGCGGCCATGGGTGTTCCCCTTTCACACGCTGCACGGGAGGATGCTCCCGCAGACATCTATTATCGTTCATTCCTCGCCTTCAACGAAAACGGAGGGTCAGGGCGGCGTCCAGTCGTAGCCGTCCACCCACCAGCCCAGGTGCACCCAGGCCACCTGCCCGGCGATGAGGAGTCCGACGACGAGCACCCGGTAGATCCGGGACCTGGGCTGCGCCACCGCACCGAGGATCGGATACAGCGGCATGAGCAGCCGGAACGTGCTCGACTGCGGGAAGAAGACCGCGAGCAGGTACAGCGCGTAGCTGAAGAGCCAGAAGCGGACGTCCACGCCGAGCCGCCTCACCGGCGGGGTGAACAGCAGCGCGAAGTAGCCGGCGACCGCGAGGCCCAGCAGGGTCAGCAGCAGCGGCAGCGGCATCCCGAACCAGGGCGCCCAGAAGCCTGCCGCCTGCAGCCACGGCATGAACGGCACGAGCTCGCCGTAGCCGACGTAGGCCGAGCGCCAGGCCAGTTCGGTGTCGGTGTAGGCCGTCGGCGAACCGGTGACGGCGGCCGCGATGAGCAGCCATGCGACGCCCATGACCGCGCTGAACAGGCCGACCGAGATGGATGCCACGCGCTCGCCCACGGGGAACGGCTCGTCCCGGCGTCGCCACCACCGCCACGCCACGTGCAGGAGCATCGTGAGGGCGAACGCGAGCCCGCTCGGACGCGTGAGCGCCATGACCGCGATCACCGGGATCATGATCCAGTACCGCCGCCGCATGAGCAGGACGAGGGCGAGGGCGAGCAGGAACAGCTGCATCGACTCCGCATAGGCGACCTGCAGCAGCGGGGAGAGCGGCGCGAAGCAGAACAGCACGACGGCGAACAGCGCCGTGCTCTCGGGCAGCACGAGGCGCAGGAGCCGGTGGAACATGAGGGCGGCGGCGAGCGCGAAGCCCACCGCGACGATCACGGCGACCACCGCGAAGTCCGCGCCCGTGACGATCATGAGCAGGCGCACGACCGCCGGGAAGGCCGGCATGAACGCCCAGGCGCTCTCGCCCACGTGGCCGTCCTCGGTGACCGGGAGCTCGCTCGGGTAGCCGGCGACGGCGATGATGTAGTACCAGTGGCCGTCCCACATCGTGGCGAAGTCGAAGTACCCGGGGTTGGCGCCCGTCCAGGCGTTGGTCTCCTGGCGCGCGGCGTAGGAGAGCAGGATGATCGTGCTCACCACGCGCGAGGCGACGAAGACGACGAGCACCTTGAGCCACCACGGCGTCAGCCGGTAGCGCACCCGCAGTGCGGTGCTCAGCCGGCGGTCAGCCACGCCCGCAGCCCCCGCTCGCACGCGAGAATCTCCGCGATCGCGACGCGCTCGTCGTCGGCGTGCGCCTTCAGCGGGTCCCCGGGGCCGTAGTTGACGGCCGGGATGCCGAGGGCGGCGAAGCGCGCGACATCGGTCCAGCCGTACTTGGGGCTCGCCGCCCCGCCGACGGCGGCGAGGAAGTCCTGCGCGAGCGCCGCGTCGAGCCCGGGGCGCGCGCCCTCGGCGATGTCGGAGATCTCCACGTCGAAGCCGGCGAACACCTCGCGCAGATGCGCCTCGGCGTCGGCGGCGCTGCGGCTCGGCGCGAAGCGGTAGTTGACGCTCACGACGGCCTCGTCCGGGATGACGTTGCCGGCGACCCCGCCGCGGATACCGACGGCGTTGAGCCCCTCGCGGTACACCAGGCCGTCAACCTCGATCTGGGCGGGCTCGTAGGCGGCGAGGATCGCGAGCACCGGTGCGGCGTCGTGGATCGCGTTGCGGCCGACCCAGGAACGCGCGCTGTGCGCACGCACCCCGTGCAGCCGGATGTCGATGCGCGCCGTGCCGTTGCAGCCGCCCTCGACGGTCGCGCTGGTCGGCTCGCCGAGGATCGCGAAGTCGCCCGCGAGCAGGTCCGGGCGGTTGCGCGCCAGGCGGCCCAGTCCGTTGAGGGCGCTGTCGACCTCCTCGTGGTCGTAGAAGATCCAGGTCAGGTCCACGGGCGGCTCGGCGAGCTCGAGGGCGAGGGCGAGGGCGACCGCGACGCCGCCCTTCATGTCGACCGTGCCGCGGCCGACGAGGAAGCCGTTCTCCTCGCGCACCGGCAGGTTCGCGTTCACCGGCACGGTGTCGATGTGGCCTGCGATGATCACGCGCTTGGCGCGCCCGAGTCGCGTGCGGGCGACGATCGCGTCCCCGTCGCGGCTCAGTTCGAGGTGGTCGGCGGTGGCCAGGCTCGCCCAGATCGCGTCCGCGATCGCCGCCTCGTCTCCGGAGACCGACTCGATGTCGCACAGCTGGCGCGTGAGCCCCACGGCACCCGCCCCGGGATCGAGCACGGGGAGGGTGGGATCGGGGAGAGGCATCCGAACAGTTTAAGGTGGGTGCATGACCACACGCGCTGCCTGGGGCTACGGCCTGGCCACTGTCTCGGGCAACGGCACCGTGCTCGATACGTGGTTCCCGAGCCCGCGCCTCGGACCGCTCCCGGCCGGCCATGACCCTCACATCGCCCCGGCCGAGTTCGAGGCGATCACCGGCCCGGACGAACGGCGCAACGTCGAGCTGGAGTTCCGCACCGTCGAGATCGACCTGGATGCCGCGCCCGCGTCGACCCCCGACGCCTATCTGCGCCTGCACCTGCTGAGCCACCTGCTCGTCGCCCCCAACACGATCAACCTCGACGGGATCTTCGGCCGGCTGCCGATCGCCGTCTGGACGAACGCCGGACCGGTGCATCCCGATGACTTCGACCGGCTGCGACCGAGCCTGCAGCGCGCCGGCATCGCGGCCCACGGGATCGACAAGTTCCCGCGCCTCATCGACTACGTCACCCCGGCACGGGTGCGCATCGCCGACGCCTCGCGCGTGCGCCTCGGCGCACACCTCGCCCCCGGCACGACGGTCATGCACGAGGGCTTCGTGAACTACAACGCCGGCACCCTCGGCGCCTCGATGGTGGAGGGTCGCATCTCCCAGGGCGTCGTGGTCGGCGACGGCGCGGACATCGGCGGCGGCGCTTCCACGATGGGCACCCTCTCCGGCGGCGGCACCGAACGCGTCTCGATCGGGGCGCGCGCGCTGCTCGGCGCGAACTCCGGCATCGGCATCGCGATCGGCGATGACAGCGTCGTCGAGGCCGGCCTCTACGTGACGGCCGGCACCAAGGTCGCCGTGCTCGTCGATGGCGAGCCCCGCGTCGTGAAGGCCGGAGAGCTGAGCGGCGTGCCCGGCCTGCTGTTCCGGCGCAACTCGCAGACCGGCGCCGTGGAGGCGACCTCGCGCACCGGTTCCGGCATCACCCTCAACGCCGCCCTGCACGCCTGAGCGGATCCGCGATCCCTAGCGCGTCGGCCAGTCCCGCGCCGGCGAGCCGATGTAGAGCTGCTGCGGGCGGCCGATCTTGGTCGCCGGGTCGTTGTTCATCTCGCGCCAGTGGGCGATCCAGCCGGGCAGCCGACCGATCGCGAACAGCACCGTGAACATCCGCGCGGGGAATCCCATGGCCTTGTAGATCACGCCGGTGTAGAAGTCGACGTTGGGGTAGAGCTTGCGCTCGATGAAGTAGTCGTCGGCGAGCGCGGTCTGCTCGAGCTCCTTGGCGATATCCAGCAGCGGGTCGCTCACGCCGAGGTCGTCGAGCACCTCGCCGGCACTCTCCTTGACGAGCGTGGCGCGGGGGTCGAAGCTCTTGTAGACGCGGTGGCCGAAGCCCATCAGCTTGACCCCGTCCTCCCTGTTCTTGACGCGTTCGACGAACCGGCCGACGCTCTCGCCGGAGTCGCGGATCTCGGCGAGCATCTTGAGCACGGCCTCGTTCGCGCCGCCGTGGAGCGGGCCGTAGAGGGCGTTGATGCCCGCGGAGATGGAGGCGAACATGTTCGCCTCCGTCGATCCGACGAGGCGCACCGTCGAGGTGGAGGCGTTCTGCTCGTGGTCCTCGTGCAGGATGAGCAGGCGATCGAGCGCCTTCACGAGCACGGGGTTGACCTCGTAGGGCTCAGCCAGGTTGCCGAAGTTGAGCTTGAGGAAGTTCTCCACGAAGCTCAGCGAGTTGTCCGGGTAGAGGAACGCGTGGCCGAGCGCCTTCTTGTGGGCGTAGGCGGCGATCACCGGGAGCTTCGCGAGCAGCCGGATGGTCGAGATCTCGACCTGCTCCGGGTCGTGCGGGTTGAGCGAGTCCTCATAGTACGTCGAGAGCGCCGAGACCGCCGAGGAGAGCACCGACATGGGGTGCGCGGTGTGGGGCAGCGCGGAGAAGAATCGCTTGAGATCCTCGTGCAGCAGTGTGTGGCGCCGGATCTTCTCGTCGAACTCCGCGAGCTCGCTCGGCGAGGGCAGTTCGCCGTAGATGAGCAGCCAGGCGACCTCGAGGTAGGTCGAGTTCTTCGCGACATCCTCGATCGCATAACCGCGGTACCGCAGGATGCCCCGGTCGCCGTCGATGTACGTGATCGCGCTCTTGGTGGAGGCGGTGTTCATGAAGCCCTGGTCGAGCGAGGTGTACCCGGTCTGGCGCATGAGCGTCGACATGTCGATGGAGTCGTGACCGACGGTGCCGCGGACGATGGGGAACTCTGCCGACCCGCCCGGGAACTGCAGCGTGGCCTTCTGGGTCTCGGGTGCACCATCGTTCACGCCTATAGCTTAGAAGGTGCCAGAGGTACTGTCGTCGTCGTCAATGATCGCCCGCGGCATATGGAGGATACCGACAGTCAGACGAGGGCGCGCAACCGCTCCACCGCCGCCGCGATGCGCTCGTCCGGCGCCGTGAGCGCCACGCGCACGTGCCGTGCCGGCTCCTCGCCGTAGAACGACCCCGGCACGACGAGGATGCCGAGCTCGGCGAGCGCCCCGACCGTCGCCCAGGCCTCCTCGCCCCTGGTCGCCCAGAGATAGAGGCCGCCCGCGCTCTCGTCGATCGTGAACCCGGCGGCCCGCAGGGCCGGGGCGAGCCGCTCGCGTCGGGCACGGTACCGCTCCCGCTGCTCGGCGACGTGCGTCTGGTCGCCGAGCGCGGCGATCATCGCCCCCTGCACGGGCGCCGGAGGGATGAGGCCGGCGTGCTTGCGCACCTCGAGCAGCTCGGCGACGAGGTCGCTGCAGCCCGCGACGATGCCGGCGCGATAGCCCGCGAGATTGGACTGCTTGCTCAGCGAGTAGACCGCGAGCACGGAGTCGCGCTCCCCGCCGATGACGTCGGGGTGGAGTATCGACGGCGTCGGCTCATCCCCTCCCCAATTGAACTCCGCGTAGCACTCGTCGCCGACGATGACGGCGCCGAGCTCGCGGGCCCGTTCGACGGCGGCCCGCAACTGCGCCACCGAGAGCACGCGCCCGTCGGGGTTGCCCGGGCTGTTGAGCCACACCAGGGCGGTGTTCCGCGGCCACTGCGCCGGGTCGTCGGATGCCACGGCCTCAGCCCCTGCGAGGGCCGCACCGATCGCGTAGGTCGGGTACGCCACGCCGGGGTGCACGACGACATCCCCCGCACGCACGCCGAGCATGAGGGGCAGGAGTGCCACGAGCTCCTTGGAACCGATCGTGGGGATGACGTTGGCGACGGAGAGATCGTCGACGCCCCTGCGGCGCACGAACCATTCGACGATCGCCTCGCGCAGGGCCGGGCTGCCGGAGGTCTGGGGGTAGGCGTGCGCATCAGTCGCCGCCGCGAGCGCCTCGCGCACGACGAGCGGGGTCGGGTCGACGGGCGAGCCGACGGAGAGGTCGACGATCCCGTCGGGATGCGCCCGGGCCCGCTCCCCGTACGGTGCGAGCGCGTTCCAGGGGAAGTCCGGCAGCGCCAGTGGCGTGCGGGGCACTATTCGGCGCCGCCGCCCACGGGGATCGCCTTGATGAGCGAGTGGTCGTCGTGGATGAGCCCCACCTTGGATGCGCCGCCCGGGGAGCCCAAGCCGGTCTCCTCGAAGAACTCGACGTTCGCCTTGTAGTAGTCCGCCCACTTGTCTGGCAGATCGTCCTCGTAGTAGATCGCCTCGACGGGGCACACGGGTTCGCACGCGCCGCAGTCGACGCACTCATCGGGCTGGATGTACAGCATCCGGTCGCCCTCGTAGATGCAGTCGACGGGACATTCATCGATGCAGGCGCGGTCCTTGAGGTCGACACAGGGCTGGGCGATGACGTAGGTCACGGGCGGATCGGGCCTTTCGCGGAAGGGATCCCCAGTCTATCGCGAGCGCCCGGGTGCGAGACGTGACGTGGGCTGGACAGGGCACCCCGCGGCACCCTATGGTGGGATGGGTAAGGTTAGCCTTACCAATCCGAACCCGACGACCGAGAGTGTCCTGTGCTCGCGAACTTCCTGATCGGCCTGCGTGAGGGCCTCGAGGCTTCCCTCGTCATCGGCATCCTCGTGGCCTATGTCACGCGCACCGGTCGACGCCCGCTCGTGCGGCAGATCGCCGCCGGGGTCGGTGTCGCGATCGCCCTCTCACTCGTCATCGGTGCGGTGCTGACCTTCGGCTCCTACGGCCTCAGCTTCGAGGCGCAGGAGATCATCGGCGGCCTGCTCTCGATCGTCGCCGTCGGCTTCATCACGTGGATGATCTTCTGGATGCTGCGCGCCGCCCGCGGCCTTCGCGGCGAGCTCGAGACCGGGGTCGAGAAGGCCCTCGTCACGGGGACCTGGGCGCTCGTCGCGCTCGCCTTCATCTCGGTCGCCCGCGAGGGCATCGAGACCGCACTGTTCATCTGGGCCGCCGCACGCTCGAGCGGGGAGGTTCCCCTGGCGATCGTCGGAGCGGTGCTGGGCATCCTCGCCGCGGTGTTCCTCGGCTGGCTCATCTACCGCGGCATGATCCGGGTGAACCTCGGGACGTTCTTCACGTGGACCGGCGGGGTGCTCATCGTCGTCGCGGGCGGCGTGCTCGCCTACGCCATCCACGACCTGCAGGAGGCCCGGGTGCTGCCCGGACCCTTCCAGCCCATGCCCGACGGCGTGCCAGGCGGCCTCGCCTGGATGTGGGAGTACGCCTTCCGCATCGGCCACGTCATCCCGCCCGACGGCGCTCTCGCGGCGGTGCTCAAGGGCACCGTGGGATTCAGCCCCGAGATGACCTGGCTCGAGATCCTGGCCTGGGCGCTCTACGTCGCCGTCATGCTCACGCTCTTCGTGCGGGCCACCCGCGCGTCCCGCAGCCCCGCCCCCGTCACAGTCGAGGAGATCCATGCCTAAGCCCGCCCTGCTCATCCCGGTGGTCGCCGCCGCCCTGCTGCTCACCGGCTGCGTGCCGAACGCCCCGGTCGACGCGGAGGCGACCGTCGTCGCGGTCGAGAGCACCGCGGAGGCGTGCATCGTCGACACGGACACCGTCGCGAGCGGGCCCGTGACGTTCACGGTGACCAACTCCGGCGATGGCGTGACCGAGTTCTATCTGCTGGGCGACGACGGGCTGAGCATCGTCTCCGAGGTCGAGAACATCGCGCCCGGGTCATCCCGCGAGCTCACCGTCGTCGTACAGCCGGGTGACTACTTCACCGTCTGCAAGCCGGGCATGATCGGCGAGGGCATCGGCAAGGCGCCGTTCACGGTCACCGGGGATGCCGTCGCGGTCGCCGAGGACGGGGCGAACGCCCTGCCGCCCGCCGTCCGACCGGGCGGCTTCACCGGCGAGGTGCTGTTCGCCTGACCGCTACGGAGTCTTCTCGGTGACGGTGTAGTTGGCCACGAAGCCGTCGTCGCCGTCCTGGCTCACCACGACCAGCACGCCGTAGTTCGCGTTCTCGAGGATGGCCGTTCCGCCCTCCGCGGTGCTGCCGCCGAAGCCCTCGGCCGACGAGGTGAATCCGGCACCCTCGAGCTGCGAGACGATCTGGTCGAGGGCACCGGCGTTCGCCACCTTGATCGTGACGTTCCAGATGCGCCCCTCGGCGTTGCCGATGCTCGCCCCGAAGACGAC